>DASUBK010000337.1:0-5290 GCA_035763305.1 Terriglobales bacterium
CATGCACATCACGACCACTACTGCGCTCAGCCGCCTTCTCGTCCCCATTGCTTCTCCTTTGCAGTTTGGTGGCGGCAGTTTACATCCAGCGTCCGATCGCAGCGTCGTCGAGCAGGACATCGGACGGCGTAGAAGTCTTACCTCGAGTCAATAGGCTGCCCCAGCGAAGGCGAAGGGGCCCTGTGCTTCGCGGCATAAGAGCAGATGGCGGACAAGAAAAAAGCACCGCAGCGCGGTGCTTATTCTTCAGTCTGAAATCTTCAATCTGAAATCACTGCTGCGGATTTCTCCGTTTCAGCACCGGGGGAGAATCGTCGCCGGCGGACTTGTCGCTGCCGGTAGTGCGTCGCAGCGTCGGCCGCCCGTCGTTCTTCTGGTTCTGGATTCGGTGCCGTCCTTCGATCGCCGCCAGCCGCGCCTTCACGTCGTCGAATTCCGAGGTGTTCAGCACGTACTGCGGCCGCGGCGGCAAGATGGTTGCAATTTCATCCTGGGCCTTGGTGATCCGGTCGGGCGTCAGCGGGTGGGTGCTGAACGTCTTGTCCATGAATCCCGGCTTCTTCTTCTCCTTCGCTTCCAGCTTCTCGAAGAACGACAGGAAGGCCTGCGGGTCGTAGCCGGACTTATACATGTACTCCAGCCCGAGATAGTCCGCCTGCGACTCGAAGCCGCGCGAGAACTTGAGAAAGCTCATCGGCAGGGCCAGGCCCGCGGCGGTCTGGATGGCGTAGCCGAGTCCCCCGCCGACCATGATCAACGGGATCGACGCCAGGTTCACCAGTTGGCCGCGCGTCTGCTCGCGCGCCGCGTGGCAGGCGGCCACGTGCCCGATCTCGTGGGCCATCACGCCCGCCAGTTCGGCCTCGTTGTCCGCCGCCAGGATGAGCCCGGAATTCACGTAGAAGAATCCGCCCGGAAGCGCGAAGGCGTTGACGTCGTCGGAGTCGATCACCTTGATGGTGAAGGGCACCTGCGCGTCGGAGTTGCGCACGATGTTCTGTCCCACGCGGTTGACGTACTCGGTGATCACCGGGTCCTGGATGACCTTGGAGGTAGACTCCACTTGCTGGGCAAACTCCTTGCCCATCGCCACCTGCTTCTCCAGGCTGTACCAGTTCCCCACGCCCTTGCCGCAGCCCACGTTGCGGTTGCCGATGGCGCTGACGTCCTTGATGCTGCCGTCGTGCGGGTAAGTCTTCCCCGGATTGTTGGCCGCCGCGCCCAGGCAGAAGACGCTGGTGGAAAGCATGACGAGAAGGGCTGCCAGGCGGGACTTCATAAGGTCTATCCTACTGCTGTTCCAACCCGCCGGCGGCAAAAATGTCGCGCTCCGACATAGATTGCCGAAGCCTTAGTACCGGGTTACTTCTGGAAAGAAAACACTGCGGAGGAACGGAGGAGGCGGAGGATTTCAGATTTCAGATTGCTATCGCCACTACGAGCAATCTGCCATCTGAAATCTTCAATCTGCAATTCTTAGAAGGAGCCTTCGCTGCTCGTGGGCTTGAAGTGGAGCACGAAGGAGTAGTCCCCCACCTGGACGGGAACGTCGTACTTTGCCGACAGATACAGGGGCGAATTGTAGCGGTCCTCGGTGTGCTGCACCGTGACCTGATCGGGTTGGAGCACGATGCCCTGGTCCCGCGCCTTGGCAATGATGGCCGCCCGGACATCGTCATCGCTGTGCGACACGTTCCCGAAGCGGAAGCTGGACTGGGCTGAAGCGAGGTCGTGCAGGTCGCCTTGCAGGTTGTAGTTGGCCAGTTCGGCGACGCCGACTCGCCACCCCAGCAGGATCGCGACCGCCAGGATCGCTAATACGAAGATGCGCTTGATTGGTCGCATGTCCTTGGTTTCAAAGCAGTTGCCGCAATCGCAGCCCCGCTCGGCTCCGCTTCCGGGCCTGAACCCCCACCTCCAAAGCTAAGAAATTCTGCGGACTTGCGCTAGGTAACCTAAGGACACGTCCGTCTAGGTAGGGTGGCAAAGCTCGCTGTTATCGCTCGCCTGGCGCACAAAAATTGGCAGTGAAGACGAACGCGAGGGTGCTCCGCAATCCTGTGCGAGGTCGAGTTGGAAGACCCACTGGCGACTGCGCCCTTTCGACGTTACACTCGCCTTGAGCCGTTCATGCCTGCCTCCAGCGAACAACTGCGCGCCAACGCCGCTCCCATCCAGCACGAGGTAGCGCGCGTGCTGGCGCTGCCCGCGGTGCGCGAGGCCTTCTCCTGGCTCTCCTCCCAGTCGAACGAGTTGCTGGAACAGCAGATCGCCATCACCAAGATCGCTGCTCCGCCCTTCCAGGAAGCGCGCCGCGCCGACTGGCTGCGCCGCCGCTTCCAGCAATTGGGGCTCGCGGATGCGCGCAGCGACGAGATCGGCAATGTCCTCGCGGTCCGCCCTGGCGTCGATCCTCGCGACCATACCCGCTACGTCGCCGTGACCGCGCACCTCGACACCGTCTTCCCCGCGGACACGCCGCTCGACATCCGCCGCGACGGCCTGCGCGCCTTCGGCCCCGGCATCTCCGACAACGGCGCCGGGCTCACCGCCATGCTCGCTGTCGCCGAAGTGCTGCAGCGCAGCCGCCTGCAGACCGGCCACTCGCTGCTGTTCGTCGGCAACGTGGGCGAGGAAGGCGAGGGCGACGTGCGCGGCATGCGCCATCTCTTCTCCGATCCCGACCTGCGCAACGCCATCGACTACACGCTGGTGCTCGACGGCGCCGGCACCGACACCATCGTGACCGAAGCGCTGGGCAGCCGCCGCTTTGACGTAACGGTCCGTGGCCCCGGCGGGCACTCGTGGAGCGACTTCGGCGTGCCCAACCCGATCATCGTGCTGGCGCGCGCGGTGGAACTGTTCAGCAACACGCCGGTGCCTACTTCGCCAAAAACGACTTTCAACATCGGCGTGATCAGCGGCGGCACCTCGGTGAACTCGATTCCCGAGGCCGCGTCCATGCGGGTGGACATTCGCTCCGCTTCGTCCGATCAGATTCTCCGCCTGGAGCGCGCCCTGCGCGACGCGGTGGAGCGCTCCATGGTAGAAGCGCGCGCTGCCGCCGATCGCAACGGCGCCTCCGATGCCACGGCCATGCTGCACGCCGACGTTCGCCTCATCGGCGACCGTCCTGCAGCAAAGCTGTCGCCCGGCAGCCGCGTTTTGGGAGTGCTGCGTGCGGTCGACAACCGTCTGGGCAACACCGCCCGCGTGCAGCGCGCCTCGACCGACGCCAATATTCCTCTGGCGCTGGGCCGCGACGCGGTCGCCATCGGCGCCGGCGGCACCGGCGGCGGCGCTCACACCCTGCACGAGTGGTACGACGCCACTGACAGGCAACTCGGCCTGGAGCGCATCCTGATCACCGTGCTCACGCTGGCCGGCGCCGGCGAATGAACTGTTGGAGCGCACGGCCCTCGCGTGCGGATCCCCATGCCACATTGCGGAATTGCCGAACTTCACCCGGCAGGACTAATCTTTCTCCGCAATGAATCGCCAATCGCGCCACTCCGCAATTCCGCAATTCCGCAATTTCGCAATTTCGCCATTCGTAGCCTTCGCGCTGCTCCTGATCGGACCCGCCATGCATGCCCAAGCGCCGCAGCCTGACCAGTCTCCCGACGCCATCTTCGTTAATGGCAACGTCTACACCGGCGCGGAGGAGGGCTTCGGCGGCGCGCCGGCCAAGGTCTATCCCCGCGCGCAGGCCTTCGCGGTGCGCAACGGCCGCATCATCGACGTCGGCAGCAACGACTCCATCCGCCGCCTCAAGGGCCCGCGCACCGAGGTCGTCGATCTCGCCGGGCACTTCGTCATGCCCGGCCTCAACGACGCGCATACGCACCTGGGCGAGGCCGGCCTGGAGAAGCTCAGCGTGGACCTGGTCGGCGTCAAGTCGCTGGCAGAGATGAAGCAGCGCATCGCCGAGTTCGCCAAGACCGCCGCGCCCGGCGAGTGGCTGACCGGCGGCGGCTGGGACCACACCAAGTGGCAGGAGCAGAAGCTGCCCACGAAAGAAGACCTGGACGCGGTCAGCGGCGATCATCCGGCGGTGTTCTCGCGCGTGGATGGCCACATCTCGGTCGCGAACTCGGCCGCGCTGAAGGAGGCGGGCATCACCGCCGAGACCAAGGACCCTTTCGGCGGCAAGATCGATCGCGACGCCAAAGGCGAGCCCACCGGCATCCTGCGTGAGAGCGCCAAGGGGCTGGTGAACCGCCACATCCCGCCGCCGTCGCCCTCGAAGCGCCGCCGCGCCGCCGAAGTGGCGCTCGCCGACGCCGCGCATTGGGGGCTCACCTCGCTACAGGACAACTCCGACTGGGAGTTCTTCCTGGTTTACGAGGACATGGAGAACGAAGGCAAGCTGACCGCGCGCATCAGCGAGTGGCTGCCCTTCGGCGCGCCGGTGGATGAACTGAACACGCACCGCGCGCACCACGACCATTCCGACCCGATGCTGCACACGGGAATGCTGAAGGGCTTCATGGACGGCTCCTTGGGCTCGCGGACAGCGGCCATGCTGGCGCCGTACAGCGACGATCCCGGCAACTCCGGCCTGCCGCAGTACACCCAGGAACAGCTCGACCAGATGGCCACCGAGCGCGCTCTGGCCGGCTTCCAGATGGGCTTCCACGCCATCGGCGACCGCGCCACGCAGATGGCGCTGCAGGCCTTCGAGGCCGCCGAGGGCGCCGGCTTCATGCAGTTCAGTTCGCGCCACGCGCCCGGTTCTCAGGAGGCCGTCCGCGCCGAGTACCTGCGCACCACGCGCTTCCGCATCGAGCACTCGCAGGTCACCGCGCCCGACCAGTTCGCGCGCTACCGGCAGCTGGGCGTCATCGCGTCCATGCAGCCCAACCACCTGCTCACCGACATGAACTGGGCCGAGTCGCGCATCGGAGCGCAGCGCGCCGCGCATTCCTACGCCTGGAACGAGTTCCTGAAGAACCACGTCTGGCTGGCCTTCGGCACCGACTACCCGGTGGAGCCGATCACGCCCTTCCGCGGCTTGTACGCTGCGGTCACGCGCAAAAATGAGGCCGGCACCAAGGAGTATTTCCCTGAGCAGAAGATTTCCATTGACCAGGCGATCGCCGCCTACACCACGGGCTCGGCCTATGCCGAATTCGCCGAGCAGGACAAGGGCCGGCTGGCGCCCGGCTTCTGGGCGGATTTCATCGTGCTCGACCGCGATATTACCAAGGTTGCGCCGCCGGAGATTCTCAAGACCACGGTGCTGCGCACCGTGGTCGGCGGCAAGACGGTATATCAGAAGTAACTTAGA
>DASUBK010000338.1:0-2748 GCA_035763305.1 Terriglobales bacterium
ATCGATTCGTTTGCCGATCTTACCGCCGACGAGACGCGCAAGATCGAGTTGTTCGACGAGCACGGATTTCCCGCCAAGGCCCGCAGCATGAAGGCGGCGCTGGTGGTGTACCGGCTGCAATCCGACAGCAAAATCGTGATCGAGTACCGTGACATCGAGACGGTAGACGGCAAGGCAGTCAAGGACCACGCCGAGCGCGCGGTGAAAATCTGGCAAGAGTTGTCGAGCGAGCACTCGCCCGAGGGCGAGGCCAGGCGCATTGTGGACGAGAGCGAGCGCTTCGACTACGGCGTGCGCGAGACGGGCTTCACGCTCTACCAGGGCCTGCCGCTGCGCCGCGATTGCGCCAACGACTTCCACTTCCAGGAGCGGGAGCGCGCCACCATCAATGGGCACGCGGTGCGGACGTTCGCGTACACCCAGCTGCACCCCTGCAACGCGGTGCAATACGCGCTGGCCGTGCCGAACGCCTACGTCGGCTCGCCGCTGGTGCAGCACGGCACCTTGTGGCTGGATGCCGACACGGGGCAGATCGTGCGCGAGTACCGCGACGTGTACGTGGGAGCGGCGAACTCTTCCGGCTGGCGGGTGGCGCACATGGAATTCGATTACGCGGACAGCTCCTTCGGCCTGCTGCTGCCCTCGGCGATTCGCCTGGAGACTTATTATCCCGAGATGTCGGTGGGGAACATCAGCCGCCTGCCGATGGTGACCCGGATCACCCAAACCTACGGCCCGTTCTCCCGCTTCGAGGTGGATGTGAACGTGAAGAACGCGGTGGCGAAGGACTAGCGGCCCCCCTTTATGAGCAGAATCGCTGGCACCATCCTGCTGACGACAGTCGTGCTCTGCGCCACGCTGCCGTTGCGGCCGCAGGCTGTGGCGCCGGACGAAGTCCGCATCCGCAGCGGGCCGTGGCAGCCGACGCTCACCCTGCGCGCGCAGACCAACGAGGTGCAGGTCGAAGTGGTGGTGCGCACGGCGCATGGCAAGCCGGTGAGCGGGCTGAAGGAGAGCGATTTCCAGGTCCTGGATGAGAACAAGCCGCAAAAGCTCTCCGGGTTTGCGGTGGAGACTTCTCTGCCGCCGGCAGCGACGCCCGTCGCGAAACCAGTGGCAGCGCCGGCGCCGCAGGAGCCTGCTGCGCCTGTAGCTGCACCGGCGGGGCCGCCGCGGTACCTCGCCCTTTATTTCGACGACATCCACACCGAAACCGGCGACCTGCGCCACATCCAGATTGCGGCCGAGCGCCTGGTGCGCGAAGGGCTGACGGCGGATGACCACGTCGCGATCTTTACCCCGTCGGGGTCGCAGTCGCTCGACTTCACCCAGGACCACGACAAACTGCTGGCCGCGATCGAGCAGCTCAAGATCCATCCCCGCGAGGAAGGCCTGGGCAGCAATTGTCCGCGCATTGGGGCCTATGAGGCCTATCTCATTGCCAACAACCTCGATCCTTCGATATTGCAGACCGAGGTGCAGCAGTGCCAGGCCTGCACCGGCGGCAGCACCGCCAGCGTTTACAACCCCGCGGTCTCGGCGGGGAATAGCGGCCAATCGCTAGGAAGCATCGGAATCAGCGACGAAGCCAGCAATTCCTGCGTGCGCCAGGTGAAATTCGCTTCCGAACAGATTTGGGCGCAGACGGTGGCTCTTTCCCGCAACACCATCCAGAGTGTCGATCGAGTGGTGCAGCGACTGGCGAGCGCGCCCGGCACTCGTGTGCTGCTGGTCGGATCGTCCGGTTTCGTGGCCGCGACGATGGAGAACGATGTCGACCGGGTCATCGACCAGGCGCTGCGCGCGGGTATCGTCATCAACTCCATCGATGCCAAAGGATTGTTCGCGCAGGAGGCGGGCAAGGCGGAACGCGATCTTGCCCTGAACGGCGGCGCCAGCGGAAACGAACTGGCCATGGAGATGGGCGAGCGCACCATGCAGCAGGAAAATATGCAACTGGGCGCCAAGCTGCTTACCCTGACCGACGCCATGGCCGATTTCGCCTTCAGCACCGGCGGGCAGTTCTTCAAGAACAACAACGACCTCATCGGCGGCTACCACCAACTGGGCGCGGTGCCCGAGGTGGCCTATCGCCTCAACTTCGTGCCCGAACCCTTCACGCCGGACGGCAAGTTTCATCGTCTGAAGGTAAAGACCACGCGCGGCAGTTCCGTATTTGTCTATGCGCGCCCCGGGTACTTTGCCAACCAGGTGGCGACGCAGCAAGGGGACGCAGGCCCGACGGCGAGCGAGGCGCTGAGCGGCAGCGAGCAGCGGCAGGATGTGGCGGTCGAGATCACGCCGCAGTCGGCGCACACCTCGGCCGGGGCGCCCGAGGTGGCGGTGAAATTCCACGTGGATCTGGACAAGTTGCCGGTGGAGCAGCGGCAGGACCGGCACGTGGAGAAGCTGACCTTTATCGCCGCGCTGTTCGACAAGGACGGCGCCTTCGTGACCGGCAAGACTGCGGAGATGGACCTGGCGTTGAAGGACGGCACCTTCGCGCGCTTCTCGAAGTCCGGCATCAGCGGCACGCTGGACCTGCCGGTCGCGCCCGGCGGCTACCGCTTGCGCGCGCTGGTGGAGGAAGGCGTGCAGCGCAAGTCCACGCTGGCGACGCGGGAGATCCAGGTACAGTAGGTCCTGATGGAATTCAGTTGCTGGCAGCCGAAGAATTGAATAGAAGCCATCTCATCAATGGCGACGGTTACGCCCACAGGGGCTAAAGCCCATCAGGTATGGGTGCAA
>DASUBK010000339.1:0-15816 GCA_035763305.1 Terriglobales bacterium
CTGCTACTCGGGTCCACTCGCTCAATCCAGGCGGCCGGGTCATGACCTCTGCTCCCCCTGGCCGCCTGGTCTTTTTCTTTAGAGTTTCGAGTTTCAAGTTGCAACTTCGTGGAACTTTCGTGTCCTTCGTGGGAACGAAGAGGGCCGGTTCACACGAAGGGCACGAAGGTTACACGAAGGACGGCGGCTTGAAACTTGAAACTAGAAACTTGAAACCTTTTCGGGAAGCACTCCATCCGCGGAAGCCGCGGCAACTTCCACTTCTCCCAGGTCTAGGTTCCGGATTCGCGCGGTGCTAGCTTCGACTCGATGGAGGCAGCCTGCGGTTCCGTGCCGTCCGCCGAGCGCGAGTCGATTCGCCACGCCTTGCGCCGCCTGGAATGGCGTGACTGGTCGCTGTGGAGCGCCGCCTTCATCATCCTGCTGCTGCTGCTGGCGGCGCTGGCGAGTTTTGCCGTGCCCGGCGCCGAGGCCGGCATCGACCTGTTCGGCATGGAGCGCCTGCAGATTTCCGTGCGCGCCCTGCTGGGCCTGATCCTGCTCTTCGCCGCCTTCACCACCCACCAGCAGGTCCAGATTCACCGCCTGCGAACCCGCACCCTGCGGCACCTGGCGTGGATCGCGGAAACCGAGCAGCGCGCCCGCAGCATGGAGCGGCTCGCGCTGCAGGATGCCCTCACCGGCCTCTACAACCGCCACTTCGCGCAGCAGCACCTGGTGTCCGAGATCGCCCGCGCCCTGCGCATGGAGTACGCGCTGACCTTCGCCCTGCTCGATCTCGACGGCTTCAAGCAGATCAACGACACCTGGGGACACGCCGCCGGCGATCGGGTGCTGGAGGAGTTCGCCGCCCAGCTGCGGCGCACCTTCCGCACCTCGGACATGATCCTGCGCATGGGCGGCGACGAGTTCCTGGTGGTGCTGCCGGAGTGCGCGAAGGCATCCGTGGATCACGCCCTGGCGCGGCTGAAGGGGCTCTCCGTCGAGTGGGAAGGCCGGCGGATCGAGTTCTCCTTCTCCGCCGGATGCGCGGAGTGCCGGGCCGGCGACACCATGGAGACGGTGCTCAAGCGCGCCGACCAGGACCTGTACTGGCACAAGGGCCAGGGCGGCAGGCGGAGAGCGTCCTCCGCCCATTCGTAGGGCGCGGCGCAAGGATTCCGCCGCCTGGCCGAAGATGGCGTGCACATAACCACCACATACGTGACGCCGATCACATCCTCCTGGGTCATCCATCGGAAAGAATGGGGCCCGCTACACGTTGCATCCGGGGAACGCGCCATGTTGAAAGACAAACTTCTGGAGATCGGCGCCACCAGCGACTTTGCCGCCGGCGCCACCGTTTTTGACCAGGGACAATCGCCGTCCGGAGCCTACGTCGTGGTGGCGGGGCGCACCTGCCTCACCCTGCTGGACGCGGGCGCACAACCCATCTGGTCGCGCATCGTGGGCTCGGGATCGATTCTCGGCCTGCCCTCCAGCGTCAGCGGCCAGCCGTACAGCCTGCGCGCCACGACTCTCGAGCCCTCGCGCCTGGCGTTCATCAGCCGCGCCTCGGTCACCGACCTGATGCGCAGCGATCCGGTGCTGGCGGCGGAGATCCTGCGCGTGCTCAGCGATGAGCTGATCGACTTGCGCAAGAAGATGTCCATGCTGCGCAGCCGCACGCCGGTCACGTCGGCGTAGGGACGTTTTGCGTGAGCATCAAAAGCCGAGGCTCGAGCCTCGACTTTTTCACCGAAGCGACGAAGAATTGAATATTGAAAATTGAATATTGAAGAATGGCCGCGGTTCTTCGCAGGCCATACTCGACTCATCGAAATATTCAGTCTTCAATATTCAATTTCTTGGTCTCTCCTCCGCGTCCCCTGCGTCAGCTGTTTTCCAACCGGCAATCACGCCGCTTTCTCGCCGTCCTGCTTCTTCTGCTGGTCGAGTTTTTCCTGGGCCGCGGTGCCGCGGGGCAGCTGCAGCTCCGGCGGCAGCTGTTCCTCGACCCACGCCGGCCGGGTGCGGATCACTCCCGGCGGCGGCTGTTTCAGCTTGAGGCGGCCACCGGAGCTGGCCTTCAGCAGTTCGGAGTTGATCTCGGCGCCGACCAGGATCATGAACCAGCTCCAGTACAGCCACACCATCAGCGCGATGGCGGCGCCCAGCGTGCCGTAGGTCTTGTTGAAGTGGGCGAAGTGCTGGAAGTAGAGGCCCAGCAGGTACGAGGTGCCGATCCAGAATCCCACGCCGAGAAAGGCGCCGGGCAGGCTGGCCTTGAAGCGCTGCTTGACGTTGGGTCCCCAGAAGAAGATCAACTCGACGCCCAGGACCAGGAATACCACCGAGAGCACCCACTTGAGGGTCGGCCACGTTTGCGCGAATAGCGGGCCGACGGCGTCGCTGTGACGGTTGAGCCAGTCGCCGAACTCCGGACCCAAGAACATTGCCAGCACGCCCAGCGTCATCAGCCCGCCGGTGACCACCATCATCAGAAAGGGGATGACAAAGCGCGTTTCCCAGTAGGGGCGAGTTTCGGGCACGTCGTAGGCGACGTTCAGCGCTTCGATCAACGCGGAAAAACCGCCGGTCGCCGACCAGATGGTGCCCAGCAGGCCGACGGTGAAGAACTTGCCGACATTGGGCGAAATGATGTCTTTGAGGACCCCGCGCACCAGGCCCATGCTGTCGGGCGGAATGATGCGCCCCAACCCGCCGATGATGTTGTTGAACAGATTGGGAAACGGCAGCACCGCCAGCACGGTGGACAGCAGGATCAGCAGCGGGAACAGCGACATCACGAAGTAGTACGACAACCCCGCCGAGATGGCCATGGTGTGGTTGTTGAGGATGTCCTTTACCGCGCGGGTGATTACCGTTTTGATCTTCTGCAGCATGGGGTGCTTATTGCTTCGATGGGAACCGGCGGAGAAGGGATGGAAAGTGCGCCCGGCGAAACCCCGGCAACATCCAAGCCCTTAGCAGGCCACGAGATGCACGGAAGTAACGGCCTGCGAAGGGATTTCCGCGGCGGCCGCCGCAACCCCGGGGCGCAAAACGGGTCCATACCAGTACCTGATCCGGTACACCCGCAGCCGCCGGGAGCCTGACTGGGCTATACTCGAAGATTGACCGATGGCACCGGAAGCGCAAGGAAACGAAGAAGTTAGGGCACGGCGGCGGATGTGGCTGATCGTGGCGGCGATTGTCGTCGCGGTCATCCTGCTGGCGGCGTTTGTGTCCCTGCATCGGGGCGAGGTGCCGGTGCGCTCGGAGCGGGCGGTACGAACGTCCATCACCTCCAGTATCTCGACGAACGGCAAGATTGAGCCCATAAATGGCTTTGAAGCTCATGCCCCCGCGCCGACCACGGTCAAACGGGTGCTGGTGCGCGAAGGAGACCAGGTGAAGGCCGGGCAGTCGCTATTGCAACTCGACGACGCCGACGCCCGCAAGCAGGCGGCGCAGGCCCAGGCCGAGATCCGCGAGGCGGAGGCCAACCTGGCGGCGGTTGAACATGGCGGCACCCGGGAAGAGGTTTTGACCACGCAGGCCCAGTTGACCTCCGCCAAGGCGGACCGCGACACCGCGCAGCGCAACCTGGAAGCGTTAAAGCAGTTGCAGCAGAAGGGCGCGGCTTCGCCGGGCGAGGTGCGGGACGCGCAGACGCGGCTTGAAACCGCGCAGGCGCAGGTGAATCTATTACAGCAGAAGCTGACGTCGCGCTATTCGAGTCCCGAGGTGGCGCGAGTGCAGGCGCAGTTGGATCAGGCGCGCGCGTCCTACGCCGCGGCTGAGGATTTGCTGCAGCATTCGGACGTGAAGGCGCCGCGGGCGGGCACGGTGTACTTCCTGCCGGTCAAGCAGGGCGCCTTCGTCGAAGCGGGCGCGCTGCTGGTGCAGGTGGGCGAGTTGCAGAAGATTCAAGTCCGGGCGTTCGTGGATGAACCGGACATCGGGCGCTTGAGCGTAGGCGAGAAGGTTTCGGTGACCTGGGACGCGATGCCGGGACGGACGTGGACGGGCACCGTCACCCAGGTGCCATCGACGGTGGTAAAGAACGGCACGCGCACGGTGGGCGAAGTGCTTTGCGCGGTCGAAAACCAGGACCGCAAGCTGCTGCCCAACGTGAACGTGAATGTGAGTATCGTCACCGCGGCCGACAGCAATGCCCTGGTGGTTTCGCGCGAAGCGGTGCACCAGGAAGACGGTCAGCGGTTCGTATACCAGATCCAGGACGGCCAATTGCAGAAACGCGTAATAGAAACCTCGATTTCGAATTTAACCAGTATGGAAGTGACCAAGGGTCTCGCGGACAATGCGGAAGTGGCGCTGGGCTCGACCAATGGCCAGCCATTGCGTCCCGGCGTTGCGGTCAGGGTGGTGCAGCGATGAAGAAGGCGCTCATTACCCTGCTGCTGTGCGTGGTTTCCCTGCCCTTGTGGGCGGGGCTGAATCCGGCTGCCGATTTAGTGGCCTCGGGACGGATTGACGAGGCGATGAAGGTCCTGAACGACCGCCTGACCAGCAATCCGCGCGATGCCGAGGCTTACAACCTGCGGGCGCGCGCCTACTTCGCGGTGAAGAAGTGGGATGCGGCGATCGCGGCGGCGGAGAAGTCGGTCGCGCTCGATCCCAATAACAGCGATTACCACCTGTGGCTGGGGCGGGCGTACGCGGAGAAGGCGGACGACTCCAGCTTCATCGTCGCCGCCGGGCTGGTGAAGAAGGTCAAGTCGGAGTTCGAGAAGTCGGTGGAGTTGGACGCGCACAATCTGGCGGCGCAGTCCGACCTGGCGGAGTTCTACGTCGAGGCGCCGGGCTTCATGGGCGGCGGCAAGGGCAAAGCGCTGGCCCAGGCGCAGACCATCGCGCCGCTGGACGCGGCCACCTCGCACTGGCTAGTGGCGCGCGTGCTGGAAAAGGACAAGAAGTATCCGCAGGCGGAGGCGGAGTATAAGGCCGCAATCTCGGCGAGCCACAACCAGGCCAGTTACTGGCTGAACCTGGCGTCGTACTACCGCCGCACCGGCCAGTTGAACAACATGGAAAACGCGGTGGTGAAGGCGATGGAAGCGGACAAGCGCAAGAACGACGTCTTCTACGACGCCGCCAGCCTGCTGTTCCGTGCCGGGCGGAACTTCCCGGCCGCGGCGCAGTTCATCCGCCGCTACCTGACCGGGCCGCCGGTCGAGGACGCGCCCACGGTGCAGGCGCACTACCTGCTGGGGCAGATTCTGGAGAAGCAGGGCGACAAGGCTTCGGCGATCCAGGAGTACCGCGCGGCGCTGTCGCTGGCCAAGGACTACGGCCAGGCGCAGGACGCGCTCAAGCGGCTGCAGGGAAAATAAGCAGCTTACGGTCTACGGTTGACGGCCGCTACGGCAACGTGGCGGCCGTCGCTTTTGGGACAAGAAAACAGTTCTCTCTGTCGCACCTTTGCGCTTTGAGACTGCCCACTGATGACTCCCGGCCGAGATCAACCCCGGCAAGGGGTTCGATTTGACTCTGCCTCTCGATGCGGTGGCGGAGGGCTATCGCGCCATGGACAAGCGTCGCGCTCTCAGGGTGGGATGACTGGCGTCCGTGGAGGCTTCCCGAAATGAGACCCGGCAACCAGGAACAACGCCGCCGCAATCGCTGTCGCCGTAGCTGCCCCGGTACTCTGGCGTTACCTTACGCAAGACCCCCGATATCTATTTTTCATGGAGGCATCTATGCGTTTGCCCGGCAGGCCTGCCGCCCTCATATGCACCTTGCTTATGCTCGTCGTTCCGGTGTTAGCGATCACCTATGGATGGATGGACGGCAACCGTCATCCCAACGTCGGTGTGTGGGGCATCAGGGCCGATGGAGAAGTACAACAGTTGTGCTCTGGAACCCTGATCTCTCCCACCGTTTTTCTCACCGCCGGCCACTGCGCATACTACGTCGAGCAGGTTCTCGGCACCAACCGAGCCGAGGTCACCTTCGACGCCACCTTTTCGCAGAGCGCAGCCTTTCACGCGGGAACCATCCACGTTCACCCCAACTTCAGCTCGATTCGCGGCCCGGACCCTGCGGATATCGCCGTGATCGTGTTCGACGAGCCGGTTGTGGGAATCACTCCGGCAGCCCTCCCACCGGTTGGGTTCCTGGATCAGAAGTTTCGCGAGGAGAAGCTCAAGAACCACTTATTTACTGCCGCCGGCTACGGAGCCATGGCGCAGTTCCAGCACGGTGCGCCCGGCTTTGCCGCCAGCGCTGACCGCCGCTACGTGGTATCGGAATTTCTGGCTCTCACTGGCGGGTGGCTGCATGTGTCGGAAAACCCTGCGACCGACAATGGCGGCACCTGCTACGGCGATTCCGGCGGGCCCACCTTTTTTGGCGCGGGCGCAGATGAGACCCCGTATGTCGTGGCCACCACCAGCAAGGGCGACAGCATGTACCGGGCGAGCGATGTAAGGTATCGCGTCGACACGCCGACCGCCCATGAATTTCTGGCTCAATATGTGACATTGCCGTAAGCGCACAGGACGGGAACGGGCTGGCGGAACAGCCAGCCCTTCTCAATCCACAACCTAATTGCCGATCAGATAGCGCCGGATCGGGTGCGAGCCGCGGACGTACCTCCAAGGCCTGCTCCACCGGCTAGCTGTCCAGGGCCTCATCCCACCTTCGTTCCTAGCGGCCGTGAGCCGTCGAGCGTCAGCGACGCAGCCAACTCTGCATTCCCTGGGGTTGTTAAAATCAGTTGTTTTGCTTGTCGCGGCGGAGCGCGCTTGCGCGCCGCCGCGCGAAAGGTGGCGGAATGTCGCGTAGCTCCTCCCTGCTCCTCGGCCGTGTCTCTTCCCTGCTCCTGATTATCATTCTTACGACCCTGACCGTCTGCGCAGCCGCGGCGGAGCCCATGACCTTCCGCGATGCCATCGCGCTGGCGGCCAAGCGCGGGGCGGCGCCGCAGGCGGCTGCCGACCAGGCACGTGCCCACGCTTCCTACCTCGAGGCGCGCAACATGTACCTGCCGCAGGTAACGCTGGGCTCGGGGCTGGCGAAGACCTGGGGATTTCCGCTCAGCATCGAAGGCTCCGCGCCGTCGGCGTTCCAGGTGAATTACCAGTCGTTCCTGATCAACCCGGCGCAGAGCCAGTTCGTGAAGTCGGCGAAGATGGAGTGGCAGGCCAGTGCCTCCACCACCGAAGACCAGCGCGCGGCCACGCTGCTGGAGACCGCGGTCACCTACATCCAACTCGACGACCTGCAGGCGCGCATCCGCAGCCTTCACGACCAGGCCAGCGACGCGACGCGCCTGGAGCAGATCGTGAACGAGCGCGTGCAGGCGGGCGTAGACACGCAAATCGATCTCACCAAGGCCAAACTTAGCTCGGCGCGCGTCAGCCTGAACCTGGCGCAGGCGCAGGGTAACGCGCAAGTGCTGCGCGAGCGACTGTCGCAACTCACGGGGGTGCCCGCCGATGCCATCGAGACACAGACGGCATCCATCCCGCAAATTCCCGACCGCAGCGGCGATTCGGATCTGGTGAGCAAGGTGGTGGCGGCGAGTCCGGCAGTCAAATCGGCGCTGCAGGAGGCGGAGGCCAAGGCACTGCGCGCCAAGGGCGAGCATCGCGCCAAGCTGCCGGCGGTGGACCTGGTGGCGACCTACGGGCTGTTCTCGAAGTACAACAACTACGATCTGTACTTCAATCGCTTCCAGCGCAACAACGCGACGCTGGGCGTGGCGATCCGTTTTCCCGTTCTGAACTTCGCCCAGGATAGGCACGCGGATGCGGCGGACGCCGAAGCCGTCAAGGCTCGCCGGGCGGCGGAAGCGGCGCGCAACCAGGTGGCCACGGAGACGCTGAAGCTGGGCAGCGCGGTGCAGCAACTGGCGGCCTCGCAGCAGGTGAGCGAGCTGGAATATCGCCTGGCGCAGGCGCAGGCCGAGGCGATCCAGACCCGCATCCAGTCGCAGGCGCCAGCGGCGCCTCCGGGACAGGGCGAGCCTGCGGCCACGCCGCGCGACCTGGAGCAGGCGCGCCTGGACGCCTTCGACCGCTACGGCCAATTCCTGGATTCGACCTTCGAATTGCAGAAGGCGCGGCTGCAATTGCTGCGCGCCACGGGCGAATTGGAATCGTGGGCCTTGAGCGGGAAATAGGGTAAACTTGAGCCGGCTCCGGTGCGGGCAGCAAATCCCAAGTTGTTTCAATGCAGCATTTAGCCTCTTGGTGCATCGAATAACTGATCACCCTGAATTTCTGTTGGTTTGAGCCCATTCTTGATAACCTTTTGGACATCGGAAACGGTGGCCGGGGGCAGCAAGAGAGTTAAGGCGGCCACACGGAATGGGGTCACACGCGCGTTCGAGGCGCCTGACAACGCAAGCGCAGGACCGGCCCAGACCGGATCATGAGAAGGGATGCTACGTATAGCTGATTCGTGCCCATGCCATTGAAAACGCTGTTGCTGAATCCCCCCTCGTTCGAGAATTTTGATGGCGGGGCCGCTTCCCGCTGGCCGGCAACGCGGGAAATCGAGTCCTATTGGTACCCGGTGTGGCTCGCCTATCCCGCCGGCATGCTGGAGGGTTCGCGTCTGCTGGACGCACCCAGCCACCATGTATCCGCGGAAGAGACCATCAAGATCGCGCAGGACTACGAATTTCTGGTGCTGTTCACCAGCACGCCCGGCTTTGCCGGCGACGTCAAGCTGTCCAAGGCCATCAAAGAGGCCAATCCCGGGATCAAGATCGCGTTTGTCGGACCGCATGTCACCGTGCTGCCGGAGCGCACGCTGCTGGATTATCCGGAAATCGATTTTCTCGTGCGCCGCGAGTTCGACTACGCGGTGACCGACTACGCGAAGGGCAAGCCGCTGGCGGATATTCCCAACGTCTCCTGGCGGGACAACGGCCGCGTGGTGCACAATCCCGACGCGCCGCAAATCTCCGACCTGGACGCGCTGCCCGACGTTACCGACGTCTACAAGCGCGACCTCGAAATCCGCCGCTACAACGTTCCCTTCCTGCTGAACCCCTTCGTCAGCCTCTACACCACGCGCGGCTGCCCGGCGCAGTGCACCTTCTGCCTGTGGCCGCAGACGCTGAGCGGCCATGCCTGGCGCAAGCGTTCGACCGACGCGGTGGCGCGGGAGATGGCTAAGGCCAAGGAATACTGGCCGTGGGTCAAGGAATTCTTCTTCGACGACGACACCTTCAACATCCAGAAGGCGCGCACCATCGAGTTGTGCGAGAAGCTCAAGCCGCTGAAGCTGACCTGGTCGTGCACCTCACGCGTCACCACCGACTTCGAGACGCTTAAGGCGATGAAGGAAGCCGGATGCCGGCTGCTGATCGTCGGCTATGAATCCGGAAACCAGCAGATCCTGAAAAACATCAAGAAAGGCGCCACCCTGGAGCGCGCGCGCCAGTTCACCAAGGACTGCCACAAGCTCGGCCTGATCATCCACGGCGATTTCATCCTCGGACTGCCGGGCGAGACGCGGGAGACGATTCGCGAGACCATCAACTTCGCTAAGGAACTCGACGTGGAGACGATACAGGTGTCGGTGGCACATGCCTATCCCGGCACCGAGTTGTACGACTTCGTGTTAAAGAACGGTTTCATGACCAACAAGCAGCAAATGGTGGACGAGGGCGGCCACCAACTCGCGCATATCCAGTACCCTGGTCTGCCGGCCGAGGAGGTGCTCGAGGCCGTGCACCAGTTCTATGACGAGTATTACTTCCGGCCCAAGGCGGTGTACCGCATCGTGCGCAAGGCGATCTTCGACGGCGACGAGCGCCGCCGCCTCTACAAGGAAGCGAAGTCGTTCCTTAAACTGCGCGCGGCGCGCAAGAAGTATGTCGCCGAGAAAGCCCACAATCCGCCGCCGGCGTTTCCCGCAGAACCGCCGCAGGGTGGCAGCAAGGAAACCGAGGCATCGCCCGAGCCGGTGAATGCCTGATCCGCGAGTCCATCTGTGAACCTGCGCAAAGTAGCCATTCTCGCCGGAGTGGTGCTGTTCGCCGCCACCGGCGACGTGGCCTTGTCGCGCGGCATGAAGGCCATAGGCAGCGTGTCGCTGCATCACCCCGGGGAATTGATCAGCGCCGTGTTCACGCCCTGGGTGGCGATCGGCATCGTGCTGCTGATCGGCTTTTTCGCCAGCTACCTGACCGCGCTCTCCTTCGCCGATCTCACTTACGTCCTGCCGGCCACCTCGGTCGGATATATCCTGATGGCCCTGCTGGCACACTACTTCCTGCATGAAACCGTTTCCCTCACCCGCTGGGCGGGAATTTTGCTGATCGCGTCGGGCGTGGGTTTTGTCGCCTCCGGGCCGGAAAAGACCGTGCATGAGCCTGAGCCCGAGGCGGTGGAAGCGGGAGGCGCGCGATGAACCACCTCTACACCTGGGGCAGCATCATGGCGGTGGTGGTCGCGTCGGTGTGCGGAGATGTGCTGACCTCGCTGGCGATGAAGCGGGTGGGCGACCTGGACGAAATTCGCCGCCGCCGCGGGCTGGGCGGAGCGATCGCTGCGGTAACCAGCAGCGGCACGCTGTGGCTGGGCGTGTTCTTCATGGCGCTGGCGTTCTTTGCCCTGCTGTTCGCCTTGTCGCGAGCGGATGTGAGCCTGGTGGGACCGGCGTCGGCCTCACTAACCTTCATCGGCAACGCGGCGGCGGGCAAGGCCTTCCTGCGCGAGCGCGTGGATAAGCGGCGCTGGCTGGCGGCGCTGTTCGTGGCCGGCGGCGTGGCGCTGCTGGCGGCGTAGACGCACGCGAGGGCGCGTGCGTTCCAACACAATTATTGAAAATCGATTTCGATGGGCACGTTGCCCTTGTCGCCGCTGGTGAATAGCGCTTTCACCTTCTGGTTCTTCAGCGCACAGGAAAAGCTGCCCCCGGAGAATTTCACCGCGTGGACGTCGCCGGCGATCAGCACGTAGGACAGCGTGCCGGTGTCCACGATGAAATTGGCGCGGCCGCCGCTGAGGCACTGAACCTGCGACAGCGTGCCGGTAATGGCGATGGGCGCGTTGGGATCGGGGGCTTCAGCAGGCGCCGCGCTGCCGGCCGCAGCGGATCCCACGGCCGCCGAGTCCACCTGGCGAACGCGCATCTCCAGCTGTTGCCGCGCGGCGGCGGACTTCGCCATGCGCTGGTTATACTCCTGAATTCGCTGCAGCATGGTGGCCGCAGCCTGCGCGATGCCGGCGTCGGAGGAGTTGGTCAGCCGCTGCGCCAGGTCAATCGCCTTCGGGGCCTGCTGCGCGCCCATGTAGGAGCTGGCCAGGTTCAGCGCGGCGCGCTCGTCGCGCGGATCGAGTTGCAGCGCATGCTCCTCCGCCTGGATTGCGTCATCGAATTTCCGCTGCCAGCCGTAGGTGATGCCCAGCAGGTTGTAGGCCGGCGCGAGGTTGGGATCGAGGGCCAGCGCTTTCCGAAGATATCCCTGGACCTCGGAGGCGCGCTCCTCGTCCTGGCCTTGCGCCATCTGGAACGACAGCAGCGCGGAGAAAAAGTAAGTGTGGGCGTCGTTGACGTTCAGGGCGGCGGCGCGGCGGAAGTACTCCGAGGCCTTCTGCTTGTCTCCCTCGTGCAGCGCGGCGTACGCCACGCCCTGCAGCGCGACCGGCTGGTCGGGCTTTTCTTTGAGGATTTGCTGGAAGTCGTCCATCGCCTGCAGGCCGCGGCCGGTGATGTGCAGCCGCAGCTCCGCGATGCGGGCGCGCGCGTCGATGGCGGCGACCGGCTCCGCGGCCACTGGTAAGTTTTTAGCGCTGTCGGGAACCTTGTACTTGTAGGCGAGAACGCGCCCGGTGCGGTAGTAAGCGGAGAGATCGGAATCGAGTTTCTTCGGCTCGACGCCGAATGCCTGGCGAATCGCGTCGGCGACAGGGGTTTTATTCTGCAGCAGGGAGATGAACTTCGTAGTCTGGGGAACGCGCGCGCGGTCGAACCAGAAGTAGTTCATCGCCAGCCACGATTCGGCGTAGAAGATGCTCTGGCGATCGCGCTCGTTATAGGCGGGCGAGGCGTGGTCCACGCTGAACAGGTCGGTAAGCGGCATCCACTTCCGGTCGGCGAGGACGTAGGGCGCGCCTTCCGGCAGAACGCCGACTTCGAAAGAGTCGTTGGAGATTTTGACCGTGGAGTAGTACTCCGCGAACCCCTCCTCGAACCACAGCGGCGCCTCCAGCGAGTTGGCGTTGAGCAGGTTGTGGGCGTACTCGTGGAAGATGGTCTCCCACTTCCCTTCGCTGGAGAGATCGAGGGCGATGAAAGTGATGCCATCGGCGGGCTGAAAGTATCCGGCCAGTTCCACCGGCTTGCCTTTCCACAACGGGGAGACGCTCTGCATCTCCTTGGTGCTGCGGAAGGCGAGGATCAGCAACGGCTGCGGGCTGGATACTTTGGCCTTCGCAAAAAGGACGCCGAAGGCGGCCCGCATCTGCTCGAAGTGCAGCGCCACTTCGCGGCCGCGCTTTTCGCCGGCGTCGGTGAGCACGGTGAAGTTGGGAGACTTGACCTGCACCCATTCGGGATCGGCGGCGAAGCAGGAGGAGGCTGCCAGCAGCAGGAGGAAGGCGGAAATCAGAAGACGTTTCATGGCCGGGTTGCGCCGAGCAGAGTAGCACGAAATTTAGCGGGGAGGTCGGGACGCTCGGGCGGGGCGCCCTCGCGGCCAGCAGTCAGGTGGATCCATGTGCAGCCCCGGTGAGAGCGCCGGGCCTACCTGATTCGAGGCGCCGGGACTAGCCAAACAGCCGCATCAGGCCGCGGGGCGGGAGGTCCGGAACAAGAAACTTGCGGGGATTCTGCTGCCCGCGGGTAAGCGCTTCGGCGGCGAGATAGCCGCTGCGGACCGCGCCTTCCATGGTGGCGGGCCACCCCGTCTGCGTCCAATCGCCGGCGAGAAACACGCGCGGCCAGCCAGTGGCCTGCCCGGGGCGGTGGGCATCGGTGCCGGGCAACGGCGCGTACGTGGCGTGGACTTCCTTGATCACGGTGGACTTCAGCACCTTGGCGTTGCGCACCTCGGGAAAGAATTCCGCCAGTTCGCGCAGAGCGAGATCGAGGATTTCGTTGCGCCCCATGTCCACCAGGGATTTCGAGGAGCTGACGACCAACTCGACGTAGCTGCCCACGCTACTCTCGCCCGGCAACTGGCGACCGGCAACCGGCAACTGGAAACTGCTCTTGTGGACCATCCACTGAATGGTGCGGTCGAGCAGCACCGCGTGGTCGAGATCGGTGATCGCTCGGTCGAACCAGAGGTGGATGCCGGTAATCGGCGAGGTGCCAAAGTGGCCGATGCGGTCGCGCAGTTCTTCGCCGGTGGCGGTGCCGGGCAGGATGGGCGCCAGCGCCTGAAATGGCAGGGCCAGCACGGTGAAATCCGCCGTGATCTCCTTACCCCCGCAGCTCAAGGTCACCTGCGCGGAGTCGGGACGGACGGCTTCGGCGGCGGTGCGCAACTCCACCACGCCGCCGCGCGCCCGGATGTAGTCGCCGGCGGCGCTGTACAAATCGCTCAGCGGGATGGTCGGCAATCCCATGCGACCCGCCCGCGCCGATTTCAAGAACGACTCGCGAAAGACCTGTGCAGCATAGTGCGAGGAAACCCGATCGAGGTCTTCGTTGAGCGCGCTGACCAGCACCACCTTCCAGAAGCGCTCAATGGCGCGCTCGGTTTGGCCGTGCTGGCGGAGCCAATCGAGAAACGGCTCGCCGGAATCGAGCGGCGGCGGTCCCGCCAGGGACAGCATGGCGCGCGCGATTGCCAGCTTATCTTTCAGCTCCAGCGCGTGCGAGCCGAGAAACGAGGGCGCGTTGTGCAGCGGCGCGGGCAAGAAAGAAGGCTCAATGACAGAGCGCCGCCCGCCGGGCTCGAGGAAGACCAGCCGGTCGTACCAGCGGATGCGGTCCTCGACTCCGATGCGGCGGTAGAAGTCGATGAGGTTGGTGCAGCATCCCAGCAGAACGTGCTGGCAGTTGTCCACCACTTCGCCGGTTCCGGGATGCTGGTAAGACGAAGCGCGGCCGCCGAGATAGGGACGCCGCTCCAGCAGGCGGACCTGATAGCCGCTGTCGGCCAGGGCGCACGCGGCCGCCAGACCTGCCAGCCCGCCGCCCACCACCGCGACCGATCCGCTCCAGCCCGAGGTCATAGCAGCCGGCGCCACGCTCCGCGCGCGACGACTAGCAGCTTCTCCCAGGTGCTGAGGCGAATCTTCTCGCCGCCGATGTCAAACTTGCGCGCCGCGATCTTTTCCAGCAGGCGGCGATAGATTTCCACCAGCACCCACAGCGCGGGGCGGCTGTCTTTGTCCACCAGCGGCACCAGGCTGGGCGCGGCGGCGTAGTATTCGCGCGCCCGCTTGGCTTCGAACTCGAGCAGCGGACGCAGCCGCACCGGATCGGGATTGGTGAAGTCGGCGGCGGTCAGGCCGAATTCCGCCAGGTCCTCGGCGGGAAGGTAGATGCGGCCCATGGCGGCGTCTTCGCGCACGTCGCGGATGATGTTGGTGAGTTGGAAGGCGATGCCGGTGCGCTCGGCGAATCCATTGGCGGCGGGATCGCGGTACCCAAAGATGCGGATGCACACCAGGCCCACGACCGAGGCCACGTGGTAGCAGTAGGTGTAAAGCTCGGAGAAGGTGCGGCAGAGCACGCGGGGCGCCGGCCCATGGGCGGCGGAGATCACGTTGGGCACGCCGGGATGCTCGCCGAAATCGACGGAGAATATGCCGGTGCGCGGGTCGTCGGCCACGCCGGGAATGCCGAAAATGTCCATCGCGGTTCCCGCCACCAGCTTGTCGAGCAGCTCAACGGGAATATGGAAGCGGCGCTGGGCATCGGCGAGCGCCATGAGCACCGCGTCATCGGTGGGCTTGCCGCCCATGACGGCGTGCATGGCTTCGGTCAGGGCGTCGAGGCGGTCGGCCTTGTCGTCGCGGTCGAGCGCGGGATCGTCGCTGATGTCGTCGGCGCGGCGCATGAAGGCGTACACCGCGCTGAGCGCGTCGCGCTTGGCGCGCGGCAGAACCAGGAAGGCGTAATAGAAATTCTTGGCGGAGGAGCGGGTAATCTGGCGGCAAACCGCGTAAGCGGTGGCCGGCTGCAGCGCGGCGGGCGCGGCCTTTTCGATTCCCTGCTGCGCGGCGCTCATCGCGACTTCCTCTCCGAAGCCTCGGCGGGATAGAACTTCACCAGCAAGAAGGTCGTGATCGCCGCCATCACAGCGGACAGCAGCAGCGCCAGCGCGACCGAGGGCACATGGAAGCGCACGCTCCGCGAAAGAATCAGAAACGTGCCGCAGGCTTCGATGACGAAGAAGATCACGAACAGCGCGAGATGGTTTCGCTGGATCTTCATCGCAGCTTCCCCAGGGCGGCGCGGGCTACCAGCCACAGCTTGCGCGGCTTGCTGAGCGCGGGACGGCGCTTGAGCACGTCGTAGCCCTGGCGCTCGATGGCGTTGAGGATTTCCTGGCCGCCGCGGGTGAACAGTTCGATATCCAGCGCCAGGTCGCGATCCACCTTCGACGCCAGGGGCAGACCGCGAGCGAACCACTCGCGCGCGCGCTCCACCTCGAACTTCATCATGGCGAGAAATTGCGGCGTGGCGCGGCGCTGGGCGATATCGGCTTCACTCACGCCAAAGCGCGCCAGGCTTTCGAGGGGCAGGTAGATGCGGCCCTTGCCGTAATCCGGGACCACGTCCTGCCAGAAATTCGCCAGCTGCAGCGCCGTGCAGGTGTAGTCCGACAACTGCTGGCGCTCGTCATCGCGATAGCCGCAGACGTAAAGCACCAGCCGGCCCACGGGATTGGCG
>DASUBK010000340.1:0-3954 GCA_035763305.1 Terriglobales bacterium
CGATGAGGATGGCGTTCTTCGACACCAGTCCCACCAGCGTGATCAGCCCCACCTGGCTGTAAATGTTCAGCGTGGTCAGCCCCAGGAACGAGAACATCAGCGCGCCCGACAGCGCCAGCGGCACCGACCCGGCGAGAATAATGAGCGGATCGCGGAAGCTCTCGAACTGCGCCGCCAGCACCAGGTAAATCAGGATGCCCGACAGCAGGAACGTTCCCAGGAACTTCCGCCCCTCGGTCCGCAGCTGCCTCGATTGCCCCGCATAGTCCAGCGTGAATCCCTGCGGCAGGTTCTTCTTCGCCTCGTTCTCCAGAAAGCTCAGCGCCTGGTCGAGCGAGACGTTGGGCGGAATCACGCCCTGGATGCGCACCGCGTTGAGCTGCTGGAATTTCTTCAGCTCGCGCGGTTCCGTCGAGTGGCTCAGGCTGGCGAAGGTGGACAGCGGCACCAGCTTGCCTTCGCTGCCGGTGACGTAGATATGCGACAACTGGTCGGGCGTCAGGCGCTCCACCCTTTTGACCTGCGGGATGACTTTGTAACTGCGCCCCTGGATGCTGAAGCGGTTCACGTAATTGCCGCCCAGCAGCGCCGAGAGATCCCGCCCCACCTGCGACAGGTCCACGCCCTGCTCCCGCACCTTGTCGCGGTCGAAGACGACCTCCGCCTGCGGCTGGTCGTACTTCACGTCCGCGTCGGCGTAGATGAACAGGCCGCTGGCGTACGCCTTCTGCACCAGTTGGTTCGCGAGCTGCACCAGTTCCTGCGGCTCGCCCGGCGAGGCAATCACGAAGTCCACCGGGAAGTCGCCGCCGCCCGGCAGGGGAGGCGGCGTCATGGGAATCACCCGGATGCCCGCGATCTTCGACAGCGGCCCGGTGGATTCCACCAGCAGTTGTTGCGTGGTCTTCTTGCGCTCGCTCCACGGCTTGGTCACCAGGCCGCCCATGCCGCCGCTGGCCTGCGTGATCTGGAAGATGCTCTTCGTCTCCGGCATCTTGCGGTACACCTCGGCCACCTGGTCGGTGAACAGCTTGGTCTGGTCGATGGTCGCGTTAGGCGCCGCCTGCACAATGCCGAACAAAACGCCCTGGTCCTCCGCCGGGGCCAGCTCTTTCATGGAAAACAGGTAGAAGGGAACCGCCAGCACGGTGATGATCGCCCACACCATGATCACCACCGGCCGGTACCTCAGCGTCGCGCCCGCCCACGACATGTAACCGCTGCGCACCCGCTCGAAGCGCCGGTTGATCCAGCCCGCGAAGCCGCGCTCCGTATCTTCGGCGCGCAACAGCTTCGAGCCCATCATCGGCGACAGCGTCAGTGCGACGACGCCGGAAATCAGCACCGCCCCTGCCAGCGTGAAAGCGAACTCGCGGAACAGCGCTCCCGTCAGGCCGCCCTGGATTCCTACCGGCGTGTACACGGCCGCCAGCGTGATCGTCATCGAGATGATCGGGCCGGCCAGCTCCCGCGCCGCATCCAGCGCCGCCCGCTGCGGCGACTTTCCCTGCTGCAGGTGTCGCTCCACGTTTTCCACCATCACGATGGCGTCATCCACCACCAGTCCGACCGACAGCACGATCGCCAGCAGCGTCAGCAGGTTGATGGTGAAGCCGGCCGCCAGCATCAGGAACACCGCCCCGACCAGCGACACCGGGATGGCGACGATCGGGATCAGCACCGAGCGCAGCGACCCCAGGAACAGGAAGATCACGATGATGACGATGACCAGCGTTTCCGTCAGCGTGCGCAGCACTTCGTTGATTGCGTCCTGGATGTATTCCGTGGAATCGTAGGGAACGCCCAGTTTCATGCCCGCAGGCAACTGCGCCTGCAGCCCGGGCAGCGCCTCGCGCACGTTCTTGATCACCTCCAGCGAATTCGCCGTGGGCAGCACCCAGATGCCCATGAACGTCGCCTGCTCGCCGTTGAAGCGCACGTCGGAGTCGTAATTTTCCGCGCCCAGCACCACGTCCGCGATCTCGCCCAGGCGCACCACCGTGCCCTTGTCCTCCTTGATCACCATCTGGCGGAATTCGTCGGCGGTGCGCAGGTCGGTGTTGGCCACCAGGTTCACCGACACCATCGCGCCCTTGGTGCGGCCCAGCGCGGACAGGTAGTTGTTCTTCGCCAGCGCCTGCTGCACGTCGGAGGGCGATATTCCCAGCGCCGCCATCTTCTCCGGCTTGAGCCAGATGCGCATGGCGAAGGTGCGGTCGCCCAGGATCTCGGCCCGCTGCACCCCGCTGATCGCGCTCAGCTTGGGCTGCACCACGCGCGTCAGGTAGTCGGTGATCTGGTTCTGGTCCAGGTCCTTCGACGAGAATCCCAGGTACATCGCCGCGAACTGCTGGTCGGCGTTTTGCAAGTCGATGACCGGCGCCTCGGCCTCCGGCGGCAGGTCGTTGCGCACCTGCGCCACCTTGGCCTGGATCTGCGTCAGCGCCGCGTTGGTGTCGTAGTTGAGCTTCAGGTGCACCGTGATGGTGCTCAGCCCCTGCGCGCTCGACGACTCCATGTAGTCGATGCCGTCGGCGCTGGCGATCACGCGCTCCAGCGGCGTGGTGATGAACCCGCGCACCAGGTCGGCGTTGGCGCCGGTGTACACCGTGCTCACGGTCACCACGGCGATGTCGCTGCGCGGGTACTGCCGCACGCTCAGCGAACGGATGGATTGCAGGCCGGCGATCAGAATCACCAGGCTCACCACCACCGAAAGCACCGGGCGCTTGACGAAAATGTCGGTGAATTTCATGGCCGTTCCTTAGCTGTCCGCCGGCTTGGGCGCGGCGTTGTTTTCCGGTTTCACCTGGTTGTTGACCTGCACCGCGGCGCCGTTGCGCAGCTTGAAGGTCCCCGAACTCACCACTTCGTCGCCGGGATTCAAGCCTTCGACGACCGCGACCTGGTCGCCGCGCGTGCCGTTCAGCTTCACGAACTGCTGCCGCACTCCGCGATAGGCGTTCCCGTGCGCGTCCTTCATCTCGCTGACCACGAACACCGAGTCGCCATACGGCGCGTAGCTGATTGCCGATGCCGGCAGCGTCAGCAGCGGTCGCGCCGCTCCCGTCGCCAGTTCGACTTGCACGAACATCCCCGGCCGCAGCTTCTCCTGACCGTTCGCCAGCGTCGCCTGCACCTGCACGTTGCGCGTCTTCTGGTCCAGCAGGGAATCGACCGCCGTGACCCGGCCCTCGAAGGTCACGCCCGGCAACTCGTCGGCGTGCACCATCACCTTGGATCCGACGCGCGCCTTGGCCAAATTCTCCTGGGGCACGCCGAAGTTGACGTAGATGGGGCGCACCGACTGCAGCGGCGCCACCGCGTCGCCCGCCGACAGGTATTGCCCCAGGTTGACCGCGCGGATTCCGAGCTTCCCGGTGAACGGCGCCCGGATCGTCTTGCGCTCGATGGTCGCCCGGGTCTCCTTCACCTTGGCTTCCGTCGAGCGCTGGTCCGCGGCCGCCTTGTCGAAGTCCGCCTGCGTGATGGCGCCGTCTTTCACCAGGCCCTGCAAGCGCGCGAAATTCGCCTGCGCCAGATCGCGCTCCGCCTCGGCCGCCGCCAGTTGCGCCTTCTCCTGCTTGGTGTCGAGTTCGACCAGCACCTCGCCCTGGCGCACCGTCTGGCCGGAATCGAAATCGATTTTGCTCACGATTCCCGGCAGGTCGGCGCTGACGGTCACCCCCTGCACCGCCACCACGTTGCCGATCGCCTCCAGCGTCGCCGGCCACTTCTCGCTCTTCGCCACCACCGTGGTGACTGCGATCGGCGGCGGCTGGAAATTGGCGAACTGCTTCGTCGCCGCCTCGATCTGCTTGTACTTCACCAGCCCAAGGCTCCCGATGACTACCAACACTACGGCCAACGTCAGAACCATTCGTCTTGCCATGATTGCCTCTCGATTTGTTGCGACTTAAGCAGTCGCGCCCAGGTTGATGGCCGGCGCGTGGG
>DASUBK010000341.1:0-12117 GCA_035763305.1 Terriglobales bacterium
GACGCCGCCAGCGCCACCGACGAGGCTTGCACCACCGGGCTCAAGCCGGTGCCGGTGACCGCGACCGACTGCGTTGCGCTCGTGTTCAGCGAATTGTCGTTTATGACGATGTTGCCGCCCCGGCTTCCCGTGGAATTCGGCACGAAACTCGCTGTCAGATTGCAGAACCCACCGGCCGCCACGGAGGTGGCGGCCGCGCAGAGAGTCGCGCCGCCCGCTTCTTCGGGAAATTCCGCCGGATAAGCCGGATTCTGAGAGATAACCAGGGGCTGATTGCCCGCATTGGTCAAAGTGGCTGTTTTGGGGCTGTCGCTGCTGGTCGAGCCGATCGCCGTGCTGGCGAAGCTCAGCGCTCCGCCCGCGACATCCACCTTCACAACGCGGTTATTCGTCCAGTCCGCGATCAGGAGGTTCCCGGTGCTGTCCGGCGTCATGCCGAAGAGCAAGCTTCCGATGCTCTGGCCGGGAGTCTGCACCACGAAAGCGTTCCCGGCAACAGTGACCTCAACCACTCGCCGGTGGCCGGAATCGGCAATGTAGAGGTTCCCGTTGCCGTCGGCGGCGACTCCTTGCGGGTTGCTCAGGGTGATGCCCGCCGGGCTGACCAGCGACGCCGCGCCGGAAGCAGCCACTTTGATCACCCGATTGCCGTTGCGGTCCGCGATGTAGACGTTCCCCGCGGGATCGACCGCCACTCCAGTCACGGTGGATGGGCCGAAGCTATAACCCGAGGCCTCGACCACCGACGCTACTCCCGCGGGCGTGACGCACACAATGCGGCCGTTGCCATAGTCCGCGATGTAAAGATTGCCGGCTGCATCGAAGGCCAAGGCTGTGGGCAGGCTGATCGCCGGCGACAACCCGGTAATGCCGATGACCGAAGCTGCCCCCGAGGGCTTCACTGCTACGATCCGGCTGTTGGCGTAATCGCCGATGAACAGGTTGCCCGCTCCATCGAGCGCCACCCCTGTGGCTTCGTTCAGGGTGATCGCACCCGTGCTTACCACCGACGCGCTGCCGCCGCCGGCCGCGATCTTCACCACATTGCTGGAGGTGTAGTTCCCAACGTAGATGTTCCCGGCGCCGTCGATTGCCGCCTGGAAGGGGGAACTGAGGGACACGCCGCCCGTGCTGACGACGGCTGCTGTTCCCGGCGACAATGCCGCCAAGGGCGCTCCGCCTGTACCGTAGATGGGCACCATGGTGAGAAGCGTGTCGCTCTGGTCGAACACCGCCACCGCGCCGCGCCGCAGACCCGCGGCGATGGGAAGGAACTGTACCTCCACCTCGCACGTGGTGTTGGTGGTGCCGTTGGCGCAAGTCGTTCCCGCACCCAAGGTGAAGTCGAGGCTCGGCGCGCCCAACGTCAACGCCTGCACGCTCCCCAGGGTGGCGCCCACCGACACCGTGAAGGGCAGCGTCAAGGAGCGGGCCGAGGATGCGCCCACTTGCACTTCGCCGAAGCCGGCGGCCGTCATCATGGCGCTCACCGTCCGGTGGTTGCCGGTGTCGGCGATGTAGAGCGTGCCCGACACATCTGTCGCCACGGCCCTAGGCGCACTGAGAGTGACGCTCCCGGTATTCAGCGTCGAACCGCTGCCGGCGGAGGTGACGGTCACCACCCGGTTGTTGTCGCCATCGGCGATGTAGAGATGTCCGGAAGCATTGACGGCGACGCCTTCGGCCGCACCCAGAGCCGTTCCCAGCCCGCTGATGCTCACGGCCGACCCGCTTCCCCCGGGGGTCACTTTCACAATGCGATGGTTTCCCGAGTCGGCGATATAAAGGTTGCCGGCGGCGTCGGTCGCCAGGCCGGCAGGGGCGCTCAACGCGGTGCCCAGCCCGCTGATGCTCCACACCGCCGCCGCGCCGCCCGCAGGCAATTGCACGATGCGGTTGTTGCCGCGGTCGGCGATGTAGAGATTGCCGGCGCCATCTTTCGCCAGGCCTTGCGGGGCGTTCAAGGTCACGCCGCCGAGATCCACCACGGAGACATTGCCCGCCGATACCTGCACGATGCGGTGGTTGCCGGTGTCGGCGATGTAAAGATCTCCCGCATCATCGACGGCAAGCCCCGCCGGGCCGCTGAGCGCCGGGCTGAGACCGCTCAAGCTGACAGCCGAGACTACCCCCGCCCTCGTCACTTGCACGATCTGGTTGTGGCCGGTGTCGGCGATGTACAGGTTGCCCGCTGGATCGATGGCGACCGCTGCCGGCTGGTTCAGCGTGACCGCCCCGGTGCTGAGAGGCGAGACAATTCCGTTGAAGACCACCGTCGGAGGAATGGCGTGCAAAAAGATCGGTATCAACAACGGGAGGCCGGCGATCGCAGCCGGCAAAACACGATTGCGGCGTAGGAAGGTTGAGAAATAGCGCCGAAGTAGACACCACATAAGTCCTCCCTGGTACTCGCGCGCGACCGCCGAGGCTCGCCCTGCTGGCCGGCGAAGGAATACGCAAAAACCATGTGAGGGTGGTCCCAACTCACGACTCTAGCGGCGGCAGGAGCGGGAGTCTGTGATTCGGCTAAGGAACGGTTCGAGGCGGGTTCGCTTTTGAGGTGCGTTCCAATTTGGCGTCGGGCGATGGGCAGCAACGGCTCTGTTGCCGCGCTCTTAGTCCTTCCTTGCTACGTACGCAGGTCATCCCGCCCTCCGGCTGCGCCCATCTAAATACCTAAACCCAGTACCCGCGCCACTCGAGGAGGAGGTCATGAAATATCTGTGCGCTATCCCGGCTGTAATCCTGGCGCTGGCCATGGCGACGCCGCAGGCCCATGCGCAAGCCGCCTACGGTTATTACGGCCAGCCGCAGGGGTATCACGGCGTGCTCTCGCCCGACGACCAGCAGCAATTCGACAAGGACTACACCAAGTGGGTGGACGCCTCGCGCAAGGGCGACCAGGACGACGTCAGCGGCAACGCCCGCCACATGCAGGACATCATGGCGCGCTACAACATCCCGCCGAATACTCCGTTCGACCAGGTGGCTTCCGGCGGTTACACCGCGGTTCCGCAGAACGCCTACCCGGCGTACGGAAGCAGGCTCTCGCCCGACGATCAGAAGGATTTCGACAAGGCGTACTCCAAGTGGCTCGACGCGCAGCGGAAAAACGATCAGGACGACGTGCAGGGGAGCGCACGCAAGATGCAGGAGATCATGGCGCGCAACAACATCGCGCCCAACACGCCCTTCGCGGCTGTAGCCAGCAATGGCTATAGCGCCGCTCAGGGCGCCTATGCCTATGCGCAGCCGCAGCGGCTTTCCGCCAGCGACCAGCACGACTTCGACAAGGCCTACCGCGACTGGGTGAAGGCGCGCCAGAAGAAGGACATGGACGACATCGACAAGAACGCGAAAAAGATGGAGCAGATCATGGCCCGCTACAACATCCCGGCCAACGTTCCCTTCGACCGGATTGCCACGGCGGAGGCGTATCACTGAGGAGCTGTCAGCTATCAGCAGGTGACTGCAATCGGCCCGGGTGAACGCCCGGGCCGTGTTGTTGCGCCGCGAACCAGCAGCAGATGAAGCTTAAGCGAGTCCCGGAAAACTGCAATCGATCATTCAGAGTCGAAACCATAAGGTCCCTCGACTCGGACTTCGTCCTCGCTCGGGATGACACGGAGCTTCGTTCATTCCCCGCGCAGGGCTACGATCGGGTCCACGGCGGAGGCGCGCCGCGACGGGATGTAGCTGGCCAGCGCGGCGGTGGCGCCCAGCCCCGCGCAGACCAGCAAATAGGTCACCGGGTCCACCGGGCTGACGTGGAACAGCAGCGACGACATCACCCGCACCGTCGCCATGGCCACCACCAGCCCGCAGCCGATGCCCACCGCCGCCAGCAGGAACCCCTGCCGCAAGAACATGCCCACCACCTCGCCCTGTTGCGCGCCGAGGGCAACGCGGATGCCGATCTCGCGTGAGCGCTGCGCCACGGAATAGGCGATCACGCCGTAGAGTCCCACCGCGCCGAGCAGCAGCGCCATGCCGGCCGCGATGCCCAGCATGACCAGGGTGAACGAGGTCCGGGCCAGCGACTTGTCGTAGTAGTAGCCCAAGGTGCGTACCTCGGCCAGCGGCAAGTTGGGATTGACCGACCACACGGCGCGGCGCGCGTCGGCCATCAGCGCCTCCGAGCCGGCCCGCGGAGTGCGCAGCGCGTACGCTACCCCGCGCGCCACCGATACCGGGTCGCTCTCAAAATTCTTCTTCAGCATGGGCCAATAGGCGATGGCCGGCGCCGGCTTCTCGATGCCGTCGCTGTGAACGTCGCCGACGACGCCCACGATTTGCCGCCAGTCATCGGTGGTGCTGACCCGGATCTGCTTTCCCAGCGCGCTGGCCGGGGTTCCCCAGGTTTCGCGGGCGAGATTTTCCGAGACGATGGCCACGGGAAGCTGCTGGTAGTTGTCCTCCCAGGTGAAGTCGCGCCCTGCCAGCAGCGGCGTTCCCATGGTATGGAAGAAGCCGGGCGCAGCCAGCACGAAGCGGCGCAGCGGGGGCATCTCGCCTGGGTTGTAAGAGCGGTCGCGCGCCCACACCGGATCGAACCAATCGCTGCCTGACATGGGAACCGAGCTCGTCATGGCGACCGAGGAGACCCCGGGGATCGCCTCCAGCTTGTGCAGGATTGCCTCCTGCATGCGGACGACGTCCTCGGGCTTCTCGACCTCGGCCTTGGGAATGTCGAGGCGGAAGGTCTGCACCGTGTCGGGCGCGGCGAAGCCGGGATCTACCTGGGTCAGGCGGTGGAAGGTGCGGATCATCAGCCCGGAGGAGATGAGCAGCACGCACGCCAGCCCGACCTGCACAATCACCAGCACCTGGCGGGCATGGTGACGCTCGCGCGAGGCGCTCAGGGTGCGTCCTCCCTCGCGCAAGCCGGTGCCCAAGCGCGTCCCCGCGTACTTGAGGGCGGGGAGCGCGCCGAACAGCAAACTGGCCAGCAGCGCGGCGGCCAGGGTGAATCCCAGCACGGGGCCGTTGATGGCGATATCGCGCAGGCGCGGCAGGCCGGACGGCGCGATCACCACCAGCAGCCGCAGCGCGCCATAGGCCAGCCCCAGCCCCAGCGCGCTTCCCAGCAGGCCCAGCACCACGCTCTCCACCAGCATTTCGCCCGCGATGCGCTGCCGGGTGCCTCCAAGGGCGGCGCGGATCGCCAGCTCCTGCTGCCGTCCTTCGGTGCGCACCAGCAGCAGGTTGGCGACGTTGGCGCAGGCAATCAGCAGCACGATGCCGATGCTGCCCATCAGGATCCACAGCAACTTGCCGATGTCGCCCACCACCTCGCTCTTGAGCGGTTGCAGGTTGGCCCGCAGGTCCGCCTTCTGGAAGAGGTCGAGGCTGAACCCCTGGGGCGCGGGGAAGCTTCGCATCACGATAGGAATCATGCGCGCCACGTCGGCGCTGGCCTGGGCGACGGTGACCCCGGGCTTCAGCCGCGCGATGGCCTGGAAGCTGTAGTTGCCCAGCTGCGTCTTGGCGCGATCGAGACGCATGGGCAGAATGACGGCGGGATCCTGCTGATCGAGAAAATGGAAGTTCCGCGGCATCACCCCGATGATCTGGCGCGGCTTCCCGTCCAGCGTGATGGTCTTTCCGATCACCGAGCGGTCGGCGCCGAACTTGCGCGTCCAGTAGCCGTAGGTGAGGATGACCGTATCGGCGCCGCCGGGCGCGGTGTCGGAGCGGTCGAACCACCGGCCCAGCAGGGGCGGGATCTCCAGCATCGGAAGGATGCCGTCGGTCACGTCGAGGCCGCGCACCTGTTCCGGTTCGGCAACCCCGGTTACGCTGAGCGAATCGCCGTTGTACAGGCCGATGTCCTGGAAGGTGCGTCCCTGCTCGCGATAGATAAAGTAGTGCGAGGGCGCCATGGACAGCCGGGGAATGTTGAGACCCGGCGCAGCATGGGCTACCGACACCAGTTCCTCCGGATGGGGATAGGGAAGCGGGTTGAGGAGCACGCCCTCGACCACGCTGAACACCGCGGTGTTGGCGCCGATGCCCGCCGCCAGCGTGATCAGCGTCACCAGGGTGAACATCGGGGTGCGCAGCAGCCGCCGCAGCACCTGCTTCAGCAAGTCCGGATGTAAGCCCACACGAATCCCTCCCGTTTAATATACGGACGGCGACAGAAAATGTTTCCTGTCCGCCGGAATTAACCGCCAGCAACGAAGAACTAAGAACCAAGAACTAACAACCAACTACAGCAAAAACTGCGCTACCAGGGCGGCGTGCTGCGGGCGTTCTCCAAGGCGCTGGTCTGGCTGGCGGTCGGGGCAGTCTTCTTTGCCCTGGTGTGCCCGCTGGCGCCTACGCCCACGGCTCTCGGCAAGGTGAAGCGCCCCACCGACTCGGTGGTGCTGGTAGCGCCCCTCCTGCCGCTGACGCCGCTATTGGCGCGCACACTCCAGTTCCGCGAGATGTTCCGTGCCGATTCGCGAGCCGTTCCCGGCGACCTCACCAGCCTGATCTGCGTTCGCACCTGCTAGTCCCTCCGCCAGCGCAGCGTCCTCGTTTCCTGGCTTGATAACGCCGTTGCGGGCGTAGTCCCGCGCGGCCTCCGCGCCACGAGGCGAACCGTCATGGTATTGAAGGCACTGGTGAAAGTTCTCGAAGTCGTGTTTTTCCTGGGATGGGCCGGCTGCGCCATCACCATTCCCGTCGCTGCCTGGAAGTACTGCTCCGTGATCCTGGAGCGCGACGACGAGCCCGACGAAGCCGAAGGAGACTAGCGGGTCGGCGCGTGCGCCGAATGATTTGCGGCGACCCTGTTTCGCCGGGCTGAAGCCCGGCGCTTCCACGGTAGCGATTCTGACGGCTGATAGCTGACGCCTACATCGTTCGCAAGTCCGGCTCTACCCACTCCCGCTTGGCGCGCTCGCTCATCGCCAACTCGCGGCTGAAGTAACGGAACAGCTCGTCTTTCTTGAGCCGGCGCAGCACCCCGGCAGGATTTTCGTCCAGGTGCGCCGCCAGCAGCCGCAGCCAGAACACCGTGATGGTCTCGTTATATCCCATCTTGCCGTGATGGGCGGAGAAGCGGCGCAGCCCCTGCCGCATGCGCACCAGCGCGGTGTCGTAGCCGTAGAGCTTGAGGTAGGTCCACGCCACCTTCAGGTGCTCGCGGTGGGCGAACTCCTTCAGCCCGTATTCGCAGTTTTCGAAGCGGCGCACTTCTTCCAGGTAGAGAGGCGCCTTGGCGGGTTGGCGGCGGACGGCCAGCATCTTGCCGCCGACTGTATCCGCAGCGGCCTTGCCGGCGCGGTGACCTCCATCACCGCGCCGGCGCTCATGGTCCCGGCTCATTCGTGCCCCCGCAACCGCTCGCCGGTCTGCAGGTAATGATTGAGCGCGCGTTCCCACTGCGAGATGCGCCGGGCATGGTGCTCGGAGGTGTATTGCTGCAGAAACGCATCGCCGTCGGGGCCGAGCGAGGTGTAGCTGTAAGTCACCTGGCAGCGCGTTTCGGAGGCCGACCCGGCGCGGCAGGCAACGTCAATCTGCACCACGTAATGGTCGGGAACGACTTCGTCGTAGCGCACGTGGTGCCCGGCGCCATCCCACAGGGCCACCACCCAGAACGCCGGATGCGGGGAGCGCGTGACGAACACCGTGCCTTCCATGTCTTTGGCCTGGTGCAGGACGTCAGGCGCCCAGCCGTCGGCCCACTTGGCTTCTTCCACCGGGCCGAAGAGAGGGAAGACCTTGTCGATGGGCGCGGCGACGGTGATGGTGGCGGATCGTTCGACGTGTAAGGCGGGCTGCGGCGGGCCGGCGACCGAGGCGACGGCGAGCAGCGCGGCAGCATGGGCAAGCGGGAGCCAGAGCATCTTTCCTCCAAAAGAAAAACCGCCCGAGGGGCGGTGCCCTCGGGCGGTTGAATTCGTGTTCGAAAGTTCAGAATAGCGCGCGGCGACGCGAAGTGCAACAGAAAGATTTTGCCGCGGCCGGGGCGGCCGCGGCGGCAGCGATCCGGGTGCGATGCAGTTCCGCCCCGGCGAGGGCGCCGGGGCCTACCCAAGCGCCGGGGCCTACCCAAGCGCCGGCCGACACTTGGAGATCAGAGGCATGTACCGCGATACACTGGAAGAGAATTTGGTAATTGGGCGATTTGGTGATTGGGTGATTGGCTCCTTCAATCCAATCACCAATGACCAAATCACCCAGTCGCCAAATCGACCATTCCATGCAGATCCAGCTCCTATTCTTCGGCACGGTGAAGGACCTCGCCGACGCCAGCGGCGAGCGAGTCGAAGCGCCGCCGGGCGCGACCGTCTCCTCCGTTCTCGACGACTGTGCGGCACGCCATCCGAGGCTGCAGCAGTTCCTGCCCTCGCTGGCCGTGGCGGTGAACGAGGAGTACGCCTCCCGTGCCGCCACTCTGCGTGACGGGGATGTGCTGGCGCTGATCCCGCCGGTCAGCGGAGGCTCCGGCGCCGCCTCGCGCGTGACCCTGGTCTCCGCACCGATTGACGCCGCCGCGATCGTGAGCGCGCTGAAGCGTCCCGAGGACGGCGCGGTGGCGGTGTTCGACGGCATTGTGCGCAACCACACCCGCAACCGCCGCACCCTGTATCTCGACTACGAAGCCTACGAACCGATGGCGCTGAAGCAGATGGATGCGCTGCTCGCGGAGGCACTGGCCAAGTTCGCCGTCCGCGACGCGCGCGTCGTGCACCGCCTGGGACGGCTGGAGATTGGGGAAACCAGCGTGCTCATCGCCGTGGCCTCGGCCCACCGCGCCGCCGCCTTCGACGCCTGCCGCTGGCTAATCGATACTCTGAAGAAGACCGTCCCCATCTGGAAGAAGGAGCATTTCGAGGACGGCGCGGTGTGGGCGGATGGGGAACCCTTCCCGCCGGAAGTTCTTAAGCCGCACAGAGAGGGGAATTGACCACGGTTGGGTTAACTGTCAAAGGGGTATCGCAGTACGTCAGTATTTCAGTACCTCGATGCCGGCAGTTGCTTTACGCGCGCGGTGCATCCAGAAGCGAGATACTGAGATACTGAAATACTGAAGTACCTTCTGGCCCATGAAAAAGGTTTTCCTTTTCATACTCGTCTCGCTGGCACTCCACGCCCAGGAGACTTCGCCTACCTTCAAGGTCGACGTCCGCCTGGTGAACGTCTTTGTCACGGTTACCGACGCCAACGGCGCGCCCGTCGGCGGCCTCACGCGCGACGATTTCAAAGTGATGGAGGACGGAAACCTGGAGAACATCGCCGTCTTCAATCGCGAATCCGAGCTGCCGTTGTCCATCGTGGTCGCGGTCGACACCAGCCTGAGCACCAAGCGCGATCTGAGGCTGGAACTGGTCTCGGCGCGCGAGTTCGTGCACTCCATCCTCCGTCCGGTGGACGCGGTGTCGCTCTTCCAGTTCAGCGAGGACGTGGATCAACTCACGCCCTTCACCCACGACGTCAAGCGCCTGGACCGCGCCATCGACGACATCCGCGTCGGCTCGGCCACCGCGATGTACGACGCCATCTATCTGGGCACGCGCGCCCTGCTCGACCGGCAGGGCCGCAAGGTGATGGTGGTGATCACCGACGGCGGCGACACCGTCAGCAAGCTCAGCTACCAGGAGGCGCTGCGCGCGGCGCAGGAGGCCGAGGCCATCGTCTACAGCATCATCGTGGTGCCGGTCGCCAGCGACGCCGGGCGCGACGTGGGCGGCGAGCACGCGCTCATCCAGATCTCCCACGACACCGGCGGGAAGTATTTCTACGCCGAGAGCGCCAGCGCCCTGCAGCGCGCCTTCCAGCGGATCAGCGACGAGCTGCGCACCCAGTACTTGATCGCTTACTATCCGTCGCGCAAGCTCGCCGACTCCGACTTTCGCCGCATCCAGATCGACGTCAAGGGCGCCGGGGAAGACGGCCCGCTGCACGCCCGCTACCGCACCGGCTACTTCACGACGAAGCCACGTTGAAGCAGGTAATTCAGTACTTCAGTACGTCAGCAGGGCCGGCCGCAGTTGATCGCGAGACGACGAACTTCCGCAGCGAGGTACTGAGATACTGAGCTACTGCCAAACCGTCTTGTATCGCCTCATCGTCGAACGTGTATAAAATAGCGGCCATGCCATTCCGCATCCCCGGACTGCCGCAAAACCTCAAGAAGAAGAAGGCGCCGCCGCCGGAGGAGACCTTCGAAGAATCCGGCTACCTCAAGGCCCTGGGCGAGAAGCAGAAGGTCGTCTCCGTGAAGCTGGTTTCCGGCGAAATCGTGCGCGGCTGGATCGAATACTACGATCGCGACATGATCCGCCTGACGCGCGAGGGCTCGCCCAACCTCTTCATCTTCAAGCACGAAATCATGTACATCAGCGAGGACGGCGGCAGTCCCCGCCGCGCGCCCCGCGCCTAGTGTCCGCCCGCGACCAATTCGTTCCCGCCATGGCGGAGATCGCGCGCGAGGCCGGCGCGCTGCTGATGGGCTTCTTCCACCGCCGCATCGGCTTCACCTACAAGGGCGACGTGGACCTGGTGACCGAGGCCGACCGCACCTCGGAGGCGCTGATCACCGAGCGTATCCGCGCCAAGTGGCCGCGTCACGACCTGATGGGCGAGGAGGGCGCGCGCGTCGAGTCCGGCAGCGACTACCGCTGGTACATCGATCCCCTCGACGGCACCACCAACTTCGCCCACGGCTTCCCCGTGTTCTGCGTTTCGCTGGCGCTGGAGCACAAGGGCGAGCGCATCGCCGGCGTGGTCTTCGATCCCACGCGGGACGAACTGTTCGCGGCGGAGAAGGGAAGCGGGGCGTATCTCAACCAGCGGCGGGTGCGCGTGTCGCAGGTCGGCAACCTGGCGGAGTGCCTGGTGGGCACCGGGTTTCCCAGCCACAAGCGGCACAAGAACCCCAACATCCACTTCTATCACCAGATCACGCTGAAGACCCACGGCGTGCGCCGCGCAGGTTCGGCGGCGCTGGATCTCGCTTCGGTCGCCTCCGGCCGGCTGGACGCCTTCTGGGAGTTCAATCTCAATCCCTGGGACACCGCCGCGGGCGTGCTGCTGGTGCAGGAAGCCGGCGGCATGGTCACCAATATGAGCGGCGGCCCCTGGCAGCTGAACAGCCGCGAGACGCTGGCTTCCAATGGCATCGTGCACGCCGACTTCGTGCGCGAGATGGACGCCATCCTTGCCGGCCGCGGCCTGGAAGAGCTGCCCAGCCCGGTGGAGTACGCAAAGAACCGAAATATCTAGCCATCGGGTGATCTCACCATCGGGTCATCTCGCAACCGAGCACAACTGTGTCATCCCCAGCGATTGCGACGCAGTCCGGAGCGTAGCGGAGGACGAAGGAGCGCGAGTCGAGGGCCCCGTGTTTTCTCCAACGCAGGGGTCACCGTAAACAAACCACAGGGTCCCTCGACTCGCGCTGCGCGCTCGCTCGGGATGACACGGTTTGGGGAAAGCCGGAGTCTGCGACACGCTGAGGCTTCCGCTATTCGTCCCAGCCTGTCTGTCACATCGCCGGCGATCCGCGTATTCTCTGTGGCCGCGCGCCCGCCGCGCCGGTATGATTTCGCCTTCCACCAAAGGAGAACGACAATGCGCAAGACTGTCCTTTCCTGTGCCGTGCTGCTGCTGTGCGCGCTGCCGCTGGCGGCGCAGAGCCGTCCTCGCACCGCCACCGAGGCGGTTCGCGGCACCTTCCAGTCGGTGAACCGCAAGGTGCTGGAGATGGCCAAAGATTTTCCCGCCGACAAGTACGACTTCAAGCTCAAGCCGGAGATGCGCTCCTTCGGCGAGGTGATGGTGCACCTGGTGTCGGGCAACGCCTACGCCGCCAAGATCGGGCGCGGGGAGAAGGCGAATTGGGATGAGATCGACGCCAAGGACTACCAGAGCAAGGACCAGGTGGTGGCGCTGATGGAGAAGACGATCGCCGACTCGGAGGCTTCCCTGAAGGCGATTTCCGACACCAAGCTGGCACAGAGCGCACAGCCGTGGCTCAGCGTGACCGAGCACAACGCCGAGCACTACGGGCTGCTGGTGGCTTACTATCGCGCCAACGGCCTGGTGCCGCCGGAGACACGCCGCGGAGCGCAGTAGCAGGACCGGCTGCGCTCACGCTCCCCTGAGCGCTGAGCGCAG
>DASUBK010000342.1:0-7036 GCA_035763305.1 Terriglobales bacterium
TTAACCGACCGCACGCGCGCAATGGCCACAGCGCCACTCTGGAAGTATTCCGCGCAGAGCAAGCGTGGCCGAGGAACCTGGCAGAGTGCGTTCGCAGCGGCTTGCAGACAGAGAATGACTGCCGCAAGGGCTGCTAGCACCCGAAAACGACTACGCAAACGCATCGGTTTCAGCAAATCGGCAATCCGAAATCGGCAAACCTATGCCGAATTCTTCTTAATCGCTTGTTACTAGCGAGACGGCGAGCCCCAATAGTCACAAAGACGCCCGCGACAGCCAGGAAAGACGCTGCCAGGGTGCGTCGTTTGTGCCGTGCCTGCGGCACTCCCGCCGGTGACGGAAATCGTACCCGGGACTTCCGTCCCGGGCTATCAAAATGTCGCCCGCTTCGCGGGCTGGCTTTTCGGTCGATAGAGCCTTTTCTGCCATTCGGCAATTGGGCAGTTCCGCAATTTTGCAATCCGAATTCAGCAGTCGGCAAAGATCGCACGCGAGGGCGCGTGCGCTCCAAGACTCTTACGTGCGTGCGCTGCAAAAATTCTTACTGGATGTTGATCACGCTCTCCGGCTCGGCGGCCTTGATCTCCTGCACGCGATCGCGGACCCGGCGGGCAAAGGCGTAGAGGGATTTGGCGTGGGGCGAGTCTTCTCCCGCCAACACCGGCGGACGGCCGGTGTCGCCGCCTTCGCGGATCTTGGGATCGAGTTCGATGCGGCCGAGGAAGGCGAGTCCAAAAGCCTCGGCGGTCTTCTCTGCCCCGCCCTTGGAAAAAATATCAATTTCGTGATGGCAGTGGGGGCAGACGAAGTGGCTCATGTTCTCCGCGATGCCGATCACTTCGACCTTCACCTGGCGGAACATCTCGATGGCCTTGCGGGCGTCCTGCAGGGCGACGTCGGAGGGAGTAGAGACCACGATCGAACCGGTGATGGGCACGGTCTGAATCAGGGAAATCGCGACGTCGCCGGTGCCGGGAGGCAGATCCACGACAAGGTAGTCGAGGCGGCCCCAGTCGACGCGCTGCAGGAACTCGCGCATCATCTGGTGCAGCATGGGGCCGCGCCAGATCAGCGGGCGGTCGCCGGGATTGATGAAGCCGACGGAGATGGCCTTCACGCCGTAGCGCTCCAGCGGCTCGATGCGGTTGTCGCCGACAATGCGCGGCGTGGAGCTGGAGCCTAGCATCAGGGGGACGTTGGGGCCGTAGACATCGGCGTCAAGCAGGCCGACCTTGTGGCCGAGCTTGGCCAGGGCGAGAGCCAGATTGACGGCCAGGGTGGTTTTGCCGACGCCGCCCTTGCCGGATCCGACGGCGATAATGGCGTCGACGCCCGGCAGCGGCTGCGGGCCCATGGGTTGCTGGGGAGCGTGGCTCAAGAGCTTTCCTCGCGAGTGGAGTAACTCTTGATTATAAGCTCTCAGCTGTCAGCTCTCAGCTGTCAGCTCTCAGCTCTCAGCTGTCGACCGTAGGCCGTCAACCGTGATACAAGCAGCCATATGGGAAAGCTGGAGGGCCAGGTAGCGGTCGTGACCGGCGCGTCGATGGGCATCGGCGAGGCGATTGCCAAGCTGTTCGTCGAGGAAGGCGCCTCGGTGGTGTTGTCGTCGCGCGATGCGAGCCGCACGGAGGCGGCGCGGACGCGCATCGGCCGGCCGGAGCGGACGATGGCGGTGGCTTGCGACGTGCGCAACCGCGAGGAGATCGATCGCCTGCTGGGCCTGACGCTGCACAACTTCGGGCGGGTGGATATCTGGGTCAATAACGCCGGCCACGGACTGATTGACGCGGTCGAAGCGATGGACATGCGGCAGTGCCGGCAGATGTTCGAAACCAACCTGTTCGGCGCCATGGACGGCATGCAGGTGGCGATCGCGGCCATGCGGCGCCAGCGCAGTGGAACAGTGATCAACATCTCCAGCGTCGCGGGATGGATTCCCATGGCCGGCTCGGGAGCGTACAGCGCCACCAAGTTTGCGCTCAACGCCATCGGCCGGGCGGCACGCACCGAACTGCTGGGCAGCGGCATCAACGTGCTGACCGTCTGCCCCGGCTACATCGCCACCGATTTCGCCGCCAACGCGGTGAAGGGCGCGCAGCGGCGCCGCATCGGAGCGGCCGCCCGCCGTGGCGCGAGCGTGGAACAGGTCGCCCGGGCCACGCTGAACGGCTATCTCAAGCGTAAGCGCGAGGTGGTCACGCCGTGGTATTACCTGATCCCCATGTGGTTCTACCGCTTTTTTCCCGGCGCAGTGGAAGGGTTCATGGCGAAGAACCTGCGTCCCGCCGACCAGGTCATCGCCGAGGCGCAGGCAGCCCGGCGCGAAACTTAGGGTCGTCCCGTGTCACAAAAGTGGTGAAATTCCTCCCGCTTCCAAGGCACAATGACCTTGGGGTGAGTCGATGGCTGGGGAGCAAAGAGGGACCATGAAGGCCAGAGTTGCGGTTCTAGCCTTGTTATTGCCGGCCATGATGATGGGGCAGACGCAGAGCGCTCCACCGCCGTCCAGCCCGTCGCAATCGTCGCCCAGCACGTCGCCGGCGCCGAAGAAGAAGGCGAAGCATGTGTGGACGAACGACGACATCCGCAGCATCCGCGGCGGGATCAGCACCACCATGGGCGGCCGTTCCACCTCCGGCGGCACGTCGGCCACCGGCCAGCGGCCGGCCGATGAACCCTGCGAACTCGATCCCTGGGTGGCGGGCTTCATGGCCGTGCTCAAGGCGCAAGGCGTGCCTGTCAACCAGAAGTATTGGCAGACGAAGCTGTTTGGCGGCGTCTGCAAAGAGGCCGACGGACTCGGCGCGCTCACCGCTGCCGACGGCGTCAACAGCTTCGACGACGGCACCAACTTCACGGTGAGGACGCAGATCTCGGAAACGTGGCCGCAGGGCGCGTCGATGGTGGAGGCGGCGAAGAAGGACCATCCCTTCCTCGTCAGCTACAACCATGAACCCTATGTGGCGGTCCGGGTGAACTGGATTGACCACCGTTACAGCGACGGCGGCCACGTGTACGTGGTGTCCAAGGTCACGATGAAGCATCCGCTTACCGGCGAGGTCATTGTCTTCGACGCCGGGGACCCCGACGCGATGCACATCGACGGCACGCTGGTGGCGACGGTGGGGCGGTAGCTCTTTTGGGCTGCACCTGGCGCGGCTATCCGATCAGATCCAACAATCCCTGCATCTCCGAAGCGGCGTGCTGGTTGCCGGTACGGCGCGCGGCCGCCAATCCGTTCTGCAGCCATTGGCGCGCTTCGTCGGAGCGTTCGGCTTCGTGGAGCATCTGCCCGGCCATCTGGTAGGCGGGAACGTAGTCGGGATTCTTCTCGACGATGGTCTTGAATTCCGCCAGCGCGGCGTCGGGCTGGCCGGTCTTGGAGTACTCCATCGCCAGGCCGTAGCGGGCGAAAGCGTCCGCCGGGTTGTCGGCGAGGAATTGTTTCAGCATTGCAACGCGATCCATAGTCAGTTCCCAGTAGCCAGTAGCCAGTTGTCAGTTGCGTGTAGTCAGTTGTACTACGTGGAAGGACGCGTGGCTATTGCACGCACCGCATTGCGAACCAGCCCGCAACAACTGGGAACTGCGAACTGGCAACTGGGAACTGGCAACTGAGCACGGTACAATGCGCTGACCATGGCCTGCCCCTATTTCCTGCCCACAGAACGGTGCGCCGCGGAATTGTGGCCGCATGCGGCGCGCTTGCCGCTGGGCGCAAGCTGGCGCGGGCGCTGCACCGCGCCGGGCGGTGAAGGCGCTGCCACGGAACAGGAACTCAAGGAAGGCTGCAATATGGGTTACGCGCGCTGCGGCCGTCTGCCGCAGGAGCGCGAGGCCGACGCGGTGCGCTTCGGCCTCGCGGGGGAGCAGAACGGGCGAGTGCGCGTGCGCTACGTATTCGAGATCGCTCACCGTCCGGGCGAGTCCGGGGTACTGGAGTTCGATCGCGCGACGGGACAGTGGCTGGCGCGCGCGGCGGACGAGCGCCTGCAGCGCATGGCGGAATGCTTCCTGCAGGCGAAGACAGAGCGGCGAGCGGCAGCGGGCGCCCAGCAGTCATGAAAACCAACCCAGACACGACGATGACTCAAGAAAACGTGACTCTGACACCGCGGCCGGTGCGCGACTCGCAATCGGAGATGGCGGAGATCGTGCTGCCCAACGACGCCAATCCTCTCGGCGCGCTGCTGGGCGGGCGCCTCATGCACTGGATCGACCTGGCGGCGGCGCTGGCGGCGCACCGGCACTCGCGCAATTACGTGGTGACCGCGTCGGTGGACCACCTGGACTTCGTCACCCCGGTGCACGTGGGCGAACTGGTGATCCTGAAGTCGTCGGTGAATCGCGTCTTCCACACCTCGATGGAAGTCGGCGTGAGGGTGCACGTGGAAAACTACATTGCCGGCACCACGCGGCACGTGAGCTCCGCGTTTCTGACCTTCGTGGCCGTGGACCGCGACGGCCGCCACCTGCCGGTCCCGCCGGTGGTGCCGGAGAGCGTGGAGGAAAAACGGCGCTTCGAGGACGCCGGCCGGCGCCGCGAACATCGCGTGGCGGAGAGAAACCGGGGAAAGTAATCAGTTCACCACAAAGAACACCAAGGACACGAAGGAGGAGAGTTCAAGAACGCCCTTCGTGCCCTTGGTGTCCTTGGTGGTGCAAATATCCTTCAGGCGCGGTTCTTGGGAAAATTCCAGCCCGGGAGGTCATCGGTGGCCTCCAGGTAGTCGGCGAGCAAACGAAGTTCTTCGACCACGCGCGAGGGGCCGAACTCCTTCACCGCAATCTTGGTGACCACGGCAATGCCATCCAGCGGATCTTCCGCGTTCATCTGCTGCAAGAGCCAGTTGCGCATTTCGCGGCCCATTGTCTTCCTCCAGGGTTGCGGCCTAACCGAACGAATCTAGCCGGGCATCTACTCGGGCGCAAGTAGATGCTGCCGCTGCTCACATTGACGGGTGACGTGTATCACAGCCGGAAGTGACTTCCGCCTGCGAGCATCGCGGTGAGGGGAATTCCAAAACGGTTCCGGGGGCGAAGTTTTGCCGCGGCGGGACGCCGTGCCGCAGCAGCGTCGCTCCTAGAATCGGAGACGACTTCCCGCGAGTCTCGCCATGGACAGCGCTCTACTCATTCATCGCCTGCACTTCGCCTTCACCGTCACGTATCACTACCTGTTTCCCCAGCTCACCATGGGGCTGGCGCCGCTGATTCTGATCCTGAAGACGCTGGCGCTGCGCCGCAACGACGAGCGCTATGCCGAAGCAGCACGCTTCTGGGCGAAGATCTTCGGCATCAACTTCGTGCTGGGCGTGGTGACCGGCATCCCGATGGAATTCCAGTTCGGCACCAACTGGTCGCACTTCTCCCAGTTCGCCGGCGGCGTGATCGGGCAGACCCTGGCCATGGAAGGCGTGTTCGCCTTCTTCCTCGAGTCCGCCTTCCTGGGGCTGTTCCTGTACGGGGAGAAGCGGCTGAGCCCGAAAATGCACTGGTTCTCGGCGCTGATGGTGTGGATCGGGTCATGGCTGTCGGGATTCTTCATCGTGGCCACCGACGCGTGGATGCAGCACCCGGTCGGCTACGAGCGCCTGCCCAACGGCAATTTCCAGCTGACCAGCTTCTGGCAGCTGGTGCTGAATCCCTGGGCGTGGTGGCAATACGCGCACAACATGTGCGGGGCGGCAATCACCGGCGCGTTCGCCATGGCGGCGCTGGGCGCGTTCTACCTGCTCAGCCGGCGGAACCAGGAGCACGCGCGGATTTTCGTGACGGTCGGAGTAATCGCGGGGTGCGCGTTCTCGATCCTGCAGCTGTTCCCGACCGGCGACGGCCAGGGGCGCATGATCGCGCGCCATCAGCCGGCGACCCTGGCGGGCATGGAAGCGCTGTGGAACACGCAGCCGGGAGCGCCGCTGGTGCTCATCGGACAGCCCGATACCAGGCAGCAGACCATCGATAACCCGATCCTGGTGCCGAAAGCGCTGAGCTTCCTGACCTGGCGCAGTTGGAGTGCAGAGGTGCAGGGGCTGAATGCGTTCCCCAAGGAGAATCAGCCGGAGAACGTGCCGCTGCTCTATTACAGCTACCACATCATGGTGGGGCTGGGGACGATCTTCATCGCGGTGATGCTGCTGGCGCTGATCCTGCTGTGGCGGCGGCGTCTGTTCGACGCGCGCTGGGCGCTGTGGATCCTGATGCTCAGCTTCCCCTTTCCCTACATCGCCAACACAGCGGGCTGGATGACGGCCGAACTGGGGCGCCAGCCGTGGCTGGTTTATGGCCTGATGCGCACCGACCAGGGCTATTCCACCGCCGTGTCGGCGGGCAACGGCCTGTTCACGCTGCTGGGATTCATGGGCATGTACACGGTGCTGTCGATCCTGTTCCTGTTCCTGGTCTACCGCGAAATCGACCACGGTCCGGAGGAAGCCTATCCTGGGCCGGAAGGAAGCCTGGGTGAGAATCACCGGGCCGCGATCGCGCAGAACCGGGATTGAGCGAAGCTATGGAAACGGTCTGGTTCGTCATTGTCGCGCTCATGCTGGCAGCTTACGTGGTGCTGGACGGCTTTGATATCGGCGCCGACATCCTGCACCTGGTGGTGGGGCGCAGCGACGGGGAGCGGCGCCTGGTGCTGCGCGCCATCGGGCCGGTCTGGGACGGGAACGAAGTGTGGCTGCTGGCGGCGGGCGGAACCCTCTACTTCGCGTTTCCCCTGCTGTACGCCTCCAGCTTCAGTGGGTTTTACCTGCCGCTGATGATGGTGCTGTGGCTGCTGATGCTGCGAGCGATCGGGATAGAGTTTCGCGTGCACAGCCTGAGCCCGGTGTGGCGCGCATTCTTTGACGGAGTGTTTTCCCTGGCCAGCATCCTGCTGGCGATCTTCTTCGGCGCGGCGCTGGGCAACGTGGTGCGCGGGGTCCCCCTGGGCGCTGACGGCTACTTCTTTGAGCCGCTGTGGACCGAGTGGCGAATCGGTCCTCAGCCCGGCATCCTGGACTGGTACACGGTGCTGGCCGGCGTGGTGGCG
>DASUBK010000343.1:0-4759 GCA_035763305.1 Terriglobales bacterium
ACCCCGGTTCCCAAAATCGATGGCCGCGCCTTCGTCACCGGGGAGCACAAGTACACCTACGACATGAGCGTGCCCGGGATGATGGTCGGCAAGGTGTTGCGCCCGCCGGCCTTCAACGCTACCCTCACCGCTTTCGACTCAAGCGAGGCGGAGAAAATTCCCGGCGTAGTCGTCACCCGCGATAACAACTTCGCCGGAGTTGCCGCGCCCGACGAGCGCACCGCCATGCTGGCCATCCGCAAACTGCAGGCGAAGTGGGATGCGCCGCCGCAGCCGTCGGAGGCGCAACTGTTCGACTACCTGCGCCAGAACGCGGCCCACGGCGAGCCCAGCGGCAGCGGCGACGGCGGCCGCAATGCGCAGCACGTCAAGGGCGATGTCGCCGCGGCCTCACAATCCGCCGACAAGAAGCTGTCGCAGACCTACACCATCGCTTACATCGCGCATTGTCCGCTGGAGCCGCGTGCCGCGGTCGCGGAGTGGCAGGGCGACAAGGTCACTGTCTGGACCGGCAGCCAGCGGCCCTTCGGCATCCAGCAGGAATTGTCGGAGGCCTTCCGCATTCCGCTGGAGAACGCGCGCGTCATCATCCCCGACACCGGCTCGGCCTACGGCGGCAAACACACCGGCGACGCCGCCGTCGAAGCGGCCCGCCTGGCGAAGGCCGCGGGCAAACCGGTGAAGCTGAATTGGACGCGCGAGGAGGAACTGACCTGGGCGTACTTCCGTCCTGCGGGCGTGATTGACGTCAAGAGCGCCGCCAAGTCGGACGGCACGCTCGTTGCCTGGGAGTTCGACAACTACAACTCCGGCGCGTCGGCGATCGCGCCGCCCTACAACATCGCCAACCAGCGCGTCGAGTTTCACACCAGCAAGTCGCCGTTGCGTCAGGGCTCGTATCGCGGCCTGGCTGCGACCGCCAACCACTTCGCGCGCGAGTCGCACATGGACGAGATGGCGCACGAGCTAGGCATGGACCCGCTCGAGTTCCGCCTGAAGAACATCTCCGATCCGCGGCTGCGCGAGGTGCTGACCGCCGCGGCGGAAAAGTTTGGCTGGGGCAAAGAGAAACCCACGCCGGAGCGCGGCTTCGGCCTGGCTTGCGGCTTCGAGAAGGGAAGCTGGTTCGGCTGCTGCGCCGAGGTGGCCATCGAACGCGGTGGGCAGGTTCGGGTCACCCGCGTCGCGCAGGCCTTCGACTGCGGCGCGGTGGTGAATCCCAACGGCCTGCGCAATCAGGTGGCGGGCGCGGTGATGCAGGGTGTCGGCGGCGCGCTCTTCGAAGCCATTCACTTCGACAACGGCAAGATCCTGAATCCGCATTTCATGGATTACCGCCTGCCGCGCTTTACCGACATGCCGCAGATCGAGGTGGTGCTGGTGGACCGCAAGGACCAGCCCTCGGCGGGCGCGGGCGAGACGCCGATCATGGGCATCGCCCCGGCCACCGGCAACGCCATCTTCGCCGCCATCGGAATTCGCCTGAAGAGCCTGCCCATGGTTCCGGATGGGCTGAAGGCGAAGGCGTAGCCCCGGCTGGCGTTACGTGCTGGAGCGGACGCGCCCTCGCGTCTGCTCTTCCTGCCCGTCGTTTGCCCACAAAACCTGTTTCGACTGCTAGGCGTCGTCCCCGTCCGAACGATCCAGCGCGGCTCGTTCCAAGCCCACAATCTCCTCTTCAACTACGTTTTGATCGGTCGCGGTTCCCTCGCCTTAGTCGCCGCTTCGAATGAGCCCGCTAGTTACGTCTTTGACAACTCCGTTCTTCCTGCCGGCGCCCAGGCTCCACCTCGTCCGATCTGGATTCTTCCCGGGTTCTTCCCCAGGTATACCTGCGCTAAGTCTCTTTGTTTTCAACACCGCGCGTAGGGGGGTACCTCGGGAATTTGAAGTTTACCAATCAGTTATGTTGACGCTGCGGTACTCGCGGACACTGTTCGCCGCGCGCTGCGATGCAGCAGCGCCCCGGCCAGCGCCCAGCCTGCCAGTGTCAGCCACTCCCAGCGCGTGAACGATCCCGGAATAAAAGGGAAGAGCTTCATGGCGACGAGGATCAGCGCAACCGTCATGCCGATCGCTGCGATCAGCGATTCGCGGCCGCTGGCGCGTCCGCCGGACAGGCGAGGGCGCCTGTCCTCACGTAGCAGCCGCTGGTAAGCGGCGCAACTCGCCAGCCAGCCCAGCGCCGAGGCCATCGAGCCCACTTCGGTGATCGGCACCAGGATTGCGCCTCCGAGAAAGCACGCTGCCAACGTGATCGCCCCCAGAGAGAAAACGGCGACGAAGGGCGTCTGGTTGCGCTCGTGCACGCGGCCGAAGGCGGGATGAATCAGGCTGCGGCGTCCCAGCGCGAATAGCAGCCGGCTGGCGGCGATGAAGTTGCCGTTGAAGATCTTGACCAGCGAGAGCAGCGCCGCGAAGACGATCAGGTCCACCACCACGTCGTTCCCGAACGCACGCTGGAAGGCGACGGCGGTCACCATGGACTGTGAGGCGACCGATTGCCACGGCACCAGCCAGCCGACGATGGCCACCGACGTCACATAGAAGAAGACGCCGACCAGCAGCGCGGCCACGATGGCCTTGAAGAAACCTCCAGGAGGGAATCCGATGCGCGCCTCTTCCGCGCACTTGGGCACGGATTCGAAGCCGGTCATGAAGTAGGGAACGATCTGCAATACCAGCAGAACCGAAATCCAGCCGGAATGGCTGAACGCGGGAACCATATGGTGCAGATCGCCGCGCGGAACACCGAAGGCGACCAGGCCGAAGAAGATGGCCAGAAGCGCAAAGGTAGTCCAGGTCTGGAAGGTGGCGCTGACCCGGATGCCGCGGTAGTTCACGAATGTGATCAGGAGCGTGAGCCCGAGGCCGAGCAGCAATTCCGGCGCGTACACCGCGGCGCCGCCCACGCGATACAGTTCGCCGCTGGCGAGCGGCGGATAGAGATACGCGGCGAGCCGCCCGATCGCCACTGCCTCCCACGGGCAGACGATCAGGTAAGCCAGCATCATCATCCAGCCGGTGGCGAAGCTGACCGACTTGGGGAAGACGCGCTCGGTGTAGGCGATCTCACTGCCGGCGTCGGGCATCGCCATGACCAGCCGCCCGTAGACGTAGCCGATGGGAAGCAGCGCCAGCCCGCCCAGCGCGAAGCCGAGCATGGCGCCGACGGGACCGCCGCGCTGTAGCCAGTCGTCCATCAGCACCAGCCAGCCGACGCCCACCATGGTCCCGAAACCCAGGGTGAAGTAGTCGACGGTGCGTAGCTTGCGGGCGAGAGTAGGCATGCGTGCGCAGCAGCTTACCGCAGTGGGATGACGCCTGCCATGATAGTGAAAGTGCTACCAATTTTGGTGTACAATCAGCTTCAGAATGGCAACCGATTCCAATCGCCTGCAGCCCACCACGGTGCGCCTGCCGCGGCGGCTCTACGATGAGGCGCGTGCGGCGATTCAGCGCGGCGCCACCGAAGCGACTTCGCTGAACGAGTTGCTGATCGACTCGCTGGAGGAGAAGCTGCGGCAGTTGCGGCGCGAGAAGATTGATGCCGAATTCGCCGCCATGCGGAACGACCACCCGTATCGCAAGGCGGCCACGGGCCTGGCAGAGGAATTCGCCGCCTCTGACGGAGAAGCTTTCCGTCGGGGCGAAGGAGAACGAAGGTAGAGCGAACGCCTCCACTGCGCGGAGAAGTCTATTTTGCCGCCCTGGACCCGGCCCGGGGTTCGGAACAAGCCGGCACGCGGCCGGTGATCGTCGTCAGCCGCGATGCCATCAACCGCAACAGCCCCGTGGTGATCTGCGTTCCCTGCTCGGAGCGCGCTAATTTCCGCAAAATTTATCCCAGCCAGGTGTTCCTCCCCAAGGGCGCCGGAGGTCTCAGGCTGGATTCGATTGCCATGGCAGAGCAGGTGCGCGCGATAGCCGCCGACCGGCTCCGCACTCGGATCGGAAAGCTCGATTCCGATCACATGATGCAGATCGAACAATGTCTGCGAATCGCGCTCGACCTCGATTGATTATCTCTCTGTGAGGTAGAACATCGAGGCATCGGGCCGGTAGACGCGGACCATCCACAGCGGCCGCCGCAGGCCGCCGGGGCCGGGCGCGGGACGCGTCATCGCCAGCCAGCGGCGGTATTCCTCGTGCGCCTTATTGGTATCCACAAAGATGTCGCCGTAGCGATCCTCCGGGCCCGCCGGCGTGACCGTGACCTTCTGGTGCCAGCAGTGTTGCCCGCTGATGGGATCGGGCTGCACCGGGAATATCAGGTTCTGGTGCACACCGGCGTCTTCCCAGTGAATGCGCGCGGAATCGCGGTCGGAACTCGCAAAGGGCTGGATGCCGTGGATCTGCCGCATGCGCCACTGTCCCGGCGCGACCTGCCCCAATTCGACCAGCGCCGACGACCAGCGCCCGCCGCTCTCTTCCTGCAGCCGCCAGCGGCCGAGGTGATGCGAACAGGCGACCACGCCCGGCCGGATCGCCTCCGTGACCCACACGCGGTCGATGAAGTAGCCGATCGAGGTCGCGACCTTCACCAGGCTGCCGGTGTCCAGGCCCATGCGGCGCGCGTCCTCGGTGTGCATCCATACCGGGTTCTTGTGCGAGATTTCGTACAGCCACTTGGCGTTGCCGGAGCGGCTGTGCACCAGCGTCGGCAGGCGGAAGGTCGGCAGCAGCAGCATCTCGCCCTTACGCACATCGATGTTGTCGCGATGGACGTGGCTCTTGATGTAAGTCGGGATCGAGTACT
>DASUBK010000344.1:0-5268 GCA_035763305.1 Terriglobales bacterium
CGCGCCGATGCGCCGCGTCTGCGTGCCGCTCAGGTACTGGCTGACGACGCGCCCCGTCGTGAGATACACGGGATAGTCGGCGTCCACGGGATCGCCGCTCGGCCGCCACTCGGTCACGTTGAAGTGCGCCTTGCCGTCGCCGGTGTGGAATCTCAGGTCCTCGAAGAGGCGCGGCGTGCCGGGATGATCGACGGTCGGACAGGGCCAGAAGATTCCCATCTGCTCGTCAATGCGTTCGTAGGTGATGCCGTAGTAGTCGGCGACGCCGCCCTTCGACGCGATCCGCAACTCTTCCAGAATGTCGCGTGGTGACTGAAACTGGAACTTGTCGCCGCGGCCCAGCCGGTGCGCCAGCTCCACGATGATTTCGGAATCCCGCCGCGCCTGGCCGGGCGGCGTCACGCTCGGCACCCAGTGAATGACCCGGCCTTCCGCGCTGCATCCCAGCCCCTCTTCTTCTTCGTGCAGGCTGCCGGCGAGCACCACGTCGGCGTAGCGCGCGGTCTCGCTCATAAAGAATTCGATGACGCCGAAGAACTCCAGCTTCGACAGCGCCTCGCGCGTGAAGTTGCTGTCGGGAAGCGAGACCAGCGGGTTAAAGCAGAGCGAAAACAGCGCCTTGATCTCGCCCGCGTGGATGGCGTTCATGATCTCCTGCGCCGTGTAGCCGGGCTGGCGCAGTTCCTCGTCGGCGACGCCCCACACCTCGGAAATGTACTTGCGTGCGGCGGGATCGATGAGCGAGCGCTGGCCGGGAAGTTGGTCGCACTTCTGGCCGTGCTCGCGGCCGCCCTGGCCGTTGCCCTGGCCGGTGATCATGGTGGGCCCGCAGCCCTCGCGCCCGATCTTGCCCAGCGCCAGCAGGATGTTGATCACCGCCAGGCAGTTCTCCACGCCCTTCGAATGGTGCTCCAGCCCGCGCGCGTGCATGGCGATAACCTTGTCCGCCTTGCCCATCCACTGCGCCGCCTTCTCGATGGCATCGGGCGGAACGCCGGTCATCTCGGCGGCGGTTCGCGGATCGTATTTCTGCACCGATGCGGCCACATCCGCCCAGCCGGTAGTGTGCTTCTCGATGAATTCCCGATTCTCCAGTTGGTCACGCACGATGATGTGCAGCAGGCCCATGAGCAGCGCCAGGTCGGTGCCCGGCCGCACCGGCAGGTAGAGGTCGGCGTTCCGTGTGATCGGCGTCATGCGCGGGTCGGCGACGATCAGCCGTCCGCCGTTATCGCGGCAGCGCCAGATGTAGTCGGTGGTGATGGGCGCGCAGTCGCCGATGTTGGCGCCGATTACGAACAGCACGTTCGCCTTGGGGATGTCGCTCCACGGAATGGTGCTGCGATCCACGCCGAAGGCCAGCTTGTACGCGGTTCCCGCCGACACCATGCACAGCCGTCCGTTGTAATCGATGTGCCGCGTGCCCACCGCCAGGCGCGCGAACTTGCCCAGCAGGTACGACTTCTCGGTGGAGAGCGACGCGCCGCCGTAGATCGCCACCGCGTCGTTGCCGTACTTCGCCTGGATTTCGCGGATGCGATGGACGGTGAAATCGAGCGCCTCCTCCCAACCCGCTGGACGGAAGCCTTGGTCGGTGCGCATCAGCGGCTGCAACAGGCGGTCGGGATGCGAATCCTGCAGGTAGCGCTTCACGCCCTTGGGACAGAGCATGCCGCGGTTGAACGGAAAATCCTCCCACGGCTCGAAGCCGATGATGGTGTTCTCCCGCACCTTGAGCTGGATGCCGCATTGCTGTCCGCAGAAGCAGCAATGGGTCTTCACCAGCTTTTCCGCCGGGTGCGTGGACTCGTCGCGCCAGCCGCCGGGCGGGGTGAAGGCCTGGTGCGGCCCGAACTGCTCGATCAGGATTTCGGGAGACAGCGGCGGTTTAGCCACGCGCCTCCTCCTGCAGCCGCAGCTGCGCCAGCGAGAGCGCCTTGCGCTTGCACGCCGGGCACAGCTCCTGCCAGTTCCCGGCCGGACCGGGCATGGCGTAGTCGAAACCCAGCTGCGGCAAAACTTCTTTGAGATCGTCGATATGCATGCGCGAGGCGAAGGCTTGGCCGCAGCGGGCGCAGATCGCCGGTTCGCTCTTCGCGCCCGTCTCCTGGTAAAGCTTGACTCCAAGCTGCGCCGGGCGCTGGAAGATGTGGAAGAACTTGCCGAAAGGAAGATACAGAAGCCCGGCAATCACCGTAATCGCGTGCAGGATGGCGAGGAAGCTGTACGACGCGCCGCCCAACCACACTTGCGACACGGTCAGCGCCAGGCCGGTCACCGAGATGGCGAACAGCAGGATGATGGGAAAGAAATCCATCATCACCGTCTGCACCGCCTGCGCGCCCTCGTCTCGCAAACGCCGCCACAGCGACAACCCGATGCCGGCGAGCACAAGGAAGGCGGCGATGTCGAGGCCATGGAACATCACCTCCGCCACCAACGAATGGATCGGCACGCTGCCGACGGCGAATCCGAAGATGTGGATGACGTAGGTGTTCTGATCGTTCAGCGGCGTGGTGAAGTTAATCCAGCCGAACACCAGCGGGAACGTGATGGCCACCGCCAGCACGCATCCCCAAAAGATGCATTGGTGCATGGCCCAGCGCAGGCGCGAGCGCTTCTCGATGAAGGTTTGCGCCACGATGTGCGTCGCCCCGGTGGCGAGCACGCGTCCCAGGCTGCGAACCGGCCCCTCGCGCCAGAACAGTTGCCAGCCGCGGCGCCAGTAGACCTTGGTCGGCGGCTTCTGGATCCACACGTGATAGTGGTAAATCACTCCCCAGGCGGCGAAGATCACGGCGAAGGTGTATACCACCAGCGCGGGATCGAAGTTTTCCAGGTTGCGCGAGCCAACCACGATGGCCGCCACCAGCAGCACGGTCCAGGTGGTCGCCCACGCGCCGGCGCGGAGTTGGTCGGTGGTGCGGCGCAGTTCGGCGGGGAGCACAGCTTCCAGCGATTCCTGCCGCGGCACGAACACCAGGCGGTTGATCCACCACATCGCGATGGCCGTCGCCGACAGCAACACGAATCCCGGCCAGATCACGCCGATGCGATCGCGGAAAAACCCCAGCAGCAGCGGCGGGAAGAAGCCGCCCATGCCGCCCATCGCGCCCACCAGCCCGGTGACGGTGGCGCGCTCGGTGGGGAAATAGCGCGGAACAAGCTGGAAGACGGCGCCGTTGCCCATGCCGAGCAGGGCGGCGCAGCCCAGCGCGCCGACGGTGAACGGCACCATCGAGCGCCATCCCAGCAGCAGCGCGAAAAAAGCAATCGCAAAGAAGACGCCGCTCAGAACACGCGCCCCACCGATCTTGTCGGAGAGCCACCCACCCACCGGGCGCATCAGCGTGGCCAGCACCACAAAGCCGGCGGTGCGGAAGCCGGCGTCCGCGGGCTTGAGCCCAAACTCGTCCTTGAGCAGTGAAGGCAAGTAGATGGAAAAGGCGACGAAGCCGCCGAAGGTCAGGAAATAAAACGCCGCCAGCGCCCACGACAGCCGCTCGCGCACCAGCACGCCGACCATGTCGCCCACCGACTTCGGCCGCACCGTAACTGGGGCATTGCGGGCAAAAACGAAGAAGATCACGGCCCACGCGGCGCACACGATCGCCATGCCGCTGTACACGCTGCTGAATCCGTACTTCAGCGCCAGCAGCGGCCCGAGGAACACTGCCGCCGACTGTCCGATGTTGCCGAGGCCGTAGACGCCCAGCGCGCTGCCCTGGCGCTCCATCGGGTACCAGCGCGACACGTATCCCACGCCGATGGCGAACGACGAACCGGCCATGCCCAGGAAGAAGGCCACCCCCAGGAGTTGGCCCAGATCGCCGGCGCGCGGCACCGCCAGCAGCGGCAACACTACGAAACCGATCAGGATGGCGAACATGACCCGGCCGCCGAAGCGGTCGGTCAGCATGCCCATCGGAATGCGCGCCAGCGATCCCAGCAAGACGGGCACGGCCACCAGCAGCGCGGTCTGCGAAGCCGTCAGGTGGAACTGCTGCCGGAACATCGGCGCAAAGGCCGAGATCAGCCCCCACGCCGCAAAGCAGATGGCGAAGGAGATAGTCCCCAGCGCGAGGTGCCGCGCTCCCGAACGTGCCGTTGCTCCTCTGACTTCGTTCATGTCAGAACCGAGTGGACGGTGATTAGTGGACAGCGCTCATCGCGTTCCGCTGACCACTGGCCACTGACCACTTCGAATTCTAACGAATATTGCAGAGTTCTACCGCGACGGAGCGTTCCTGGGATTCGAATTGCTTCGGTTGGTACACGCAGCAAGGCTCCTCGGCCATGTAGTCCCCGGTCAAAGCGTAGGCGCGAGCCCGCGACCCGCCGCAAATCTCCTTAAACTCGCAAGCGCCGCACTTGCCCTTGAGCTGCGAGGTGTCGCGAATGGAGCGGAAGAGCTCCGAATCGCGATAGATGTCGGCCAATCGCTCCCGCCGGATGTTGCCCGCGCCGACCGGCAGGAATCCGCTGGGAAAGACCTCGCCGGTGTGGGAGATGAACACGAAGCCCTTGCCGTCGTTCAGGCCGCGCGGCGCGCGCGCGATGCCGCCGCCCAGCGCCGCCGGGAACGCCTGCGCCGCCGGCACCATGGTTCTTGCTTCGCCGCGCTTCTTCTCTTCCGTCCGTCGTTGCAGCAGGAAGCGGCGGTAGTGCTGCGCCTCGGTGCTCTTGATGTCGAACTTCACCCGCGAGGTCGCCTGGTACAGCTTCTCGAATACCCACTCGAACTCTTCCGCCGTGATCAGGTCCGCGGTCTGGCCGCGGCCGGTCGGGACCAGGAAGAACACGCTCCACAGCGCGATGTCGAGCGTCTCCAGCAGCGACACCATGCTGTCGAAGTCGTCGAGGTTGCGGCGGGTGATGGTGGTGTTGACCTGCACCGGCAGCCCGATCTCGCGCGCCCAGCGGATCGCGTTGAGCGTGCAGTCGTACGATCCGCGCACACGGCGAAAGGCGTCGTGCCGCTCCGCCGACGAGGCGTCCAGGCTCACCGCCAGCCGCGCCAGGCCGTGCTCCTTCAGCGTCACGATCGCCTCGCGGGTCAGCAGCGGCGTCGCGCTCGGCGTCATCGAGGTGTGCACGCCCTTGTCGTGCGCGTACTGCACCAGTTCGAAAATGTCGGAGCGCTTCAGCGGGTCGCCGCCGGTCAGCACGAACACCGGCACTTCCATCTCCGCGATCTGGTCAATCAGCTTTTTTGCTTCTGCGGTCGAGAGCTCGAAGGGATTGCGCGCCGGCTGCGCGCAGGCGCGG
>DASUBK010000345.1:0-2845 GCA_035763305.1 Terriglobales bacterium
ACGTTGTCATAGAGGCTGTTGGCGGTGGATACCAGCTTGTAGATGTCCGCCGAGTACTTCTGCATTTGCGCGAAGGTCTCGTCCAGCTTCCTGGTGCCGCGGAAGTCGTGGTAGGAGAGGATGATGGCGGCGCGCGCGTGCAGTTTGGCCAACTCCGCCGGTTTGACCGAGGCGGCGGTTTGCAGTTCGACGTCCACCAACTGGCAGCCGGCGGCGGCGGCCTTGGCCAGCAGCGACAACTGCGAGGCCGCCGAACCGCGGAACTTACCTCCGTTCACGGCCCGCCGGCATGTGGCCACGGCGATGCATTCCGGGCGATAACTAAGGAAGCGCTTGAGCGCCGCCAGCCCCTGGCTTGGGTTCTTGAGGTAGTCCAGACGGAACTCGAGGAAGGGGTTATCGCGGACCAGGCTCTCGGCCCGGGCGACCATGTCGGCGCCGCTGGTCGCGGCCACGGCTACGCAGACCCGGGGCATGCGCCGGGGCAGGGGCCGGGGCGGGCGGGATGTGTCGGCGGTCATGGAATCGGGTTCTGGGCCAAGACGCTGATTTTACGTGACTTATCTGTCAATCCCCGATATGGGGTGGGCTCCTGGAAGGCGCCTTGGGCCGCAGGCAATCCGGCGCCATGTTACAGGTGCACCATTTCAGATGCAACAACGGATTGTAATGGAACTGTTCCCCCGGCGGCACCCCGTACCTGTGGGGTTACCCCGCTGGCCGTTGACCCGGAAGTGGTGCAGTGTTAGCGTTCGAGCGAACTTGGGCCCCTCAGCCGCCCTGGGCCGTTGTGCGCCCGGGCATGGGTTTGCCTGTCCCTGAATGGGTCCGGCGGCCCCAGGAGGAAGTATGAAACGGCTATGGTTGCTGCTGGTGGCGTGCGCCCTGGGCGCGACCGCCCAGAATCCGTCGCAGGCGCAGGAGCAAGGTCAACTGCCTCCGGGAGCGCCGGTCCGGCAAATGACCAACCTGGTGGAGAAGGCCGAGGCGCCCTCTTATACCGACCTGAACTGCTCCGGCTACATCAGCAAGCAGGCGCCGAGCACCGCCAATTTCGTGGCCGGCGGCGCCGAGAGCCCGGTTTCCAGCCAGTTCGGCCAGGACGACACCATCTTCTTCAATGGCAGCGGCTACGAGGTCGGGCAGCGCTACTCCATCGTACGCGCCGTCAAGGATCCCAACCGCATGGAGATGTTCCCCCACCAGCATGCGGACGTGCTGGCGGTGGGCCAGCCTTACCAGGATATCGCCCACGCGCGCGTGGTCTCGTTGCGCGGCAGCATGGCGATTGCGGTAATCGACTTCAGTTGCACGGCCGTCACCGCCGGCGATTACGTGGTGCCCTTCCAGGAGCGGGCGCAGGTCGCCTACCATCCCAAAGGCGCCTTTGAGCAGTGGCCCGCCAGCGTGACCGGATTGCAGGGCCGCATCGTCATGGCCAACGACTTCGACACCATCGTGGCCGCCGGCCATAAGGTGTACCTCAACGTGGGCGCCGACAAGGGCGTCAAGCCCGGCGACTACTTCCGCGTGCTGCGTAGCTACGATCCCAAGACCATGGATCCCATCGAGGCGCTTTCGGATAAGCAGCCCGTCCCCGAAGACACGCAGAAGAACGTGATCCGCACTACCCCCGCTCAGTACAAGGCGTATCCGTTGCAGGCAATCGGGGAGATGGTCGTGCTCCACGTCACGCCCAGCAGTTCGACCGCGATGATCACGCTCTCGCTGCGTTCCATTAACGTGGGCGATAGGGTGGAGATGGAGGGCGCGCCCGCAGCAGCGCCCAGCACCGGGCAGCGCTAGAGTTTGTATGTTGGAAGAACGGCCCGGCCGCGAGGCCGGGCTTTTTCATTTCCTCATTCTGTTGGAGCGCACGCGCCCTCGCGTGCGTCGGCTACACTGGCATAGTGACTCTGCCTGGGAAGAACCAATCCAACACGGAGGCACGGAGACACGGAGGTTTTTTGAAAGTCGTTTCTCCGTACCTCCGTGCCTCCGTGTTGCAGCGCTCTCTTTTATTGGCGCTGTTCTTAACGTTTGCCACCTCTGCCCTGGCCCAAGGGCGCGTGGAATGCGCGGCGGTGAAAAGCGCCATCCTCCACCGCGAGGTGCGCTACTGCGCCATCCTGCCGCCCAGCTACGATCGCGACAAGACCCGCAAGTTTCCCATCCTCTACTACCTTCACGGCCTGGGCGAAAACGAGCAGGCGCTGACCGGGCCGCTGTGGGACGTCATCGACGACCTGCAGCAGAAACATCAGATCGGCGAGTTCCTGATGGTCACCCCCGACGGCGACCGCAGCTTCTACATCAACTCCCACGACGGCCGCTACCGCTACGAGGACTTCTTCATCCGCGAATTCCTGCCTGCCATCGAGCGCAAGTACCGGGTAGCGGGAACGCGGGCGCGGCGCGGAATCGCCGGAACCTCGATGGGCGGCTACGGCGCGCTGCGCTTCGCCTTCAAGTACCCGCAGCTGTTTTCGGTGGTGACGGCGGAGATGCCGGCGCTCTATGAGAAATTCCCCCCGCAGCTCATCGCGCTGGTGAAGATGAGCGAGCGCGGGCGGCAGATGGGCGACCTCTTCGGCGATCCCTTCGACCAGGCGTTCTGGCAGCGCAACACGCCGTTCACCCTGGCGCGCGAACACGCCGCCCGGTTGCGCCGCCTGAAGATTTACTTCGACTGCGGCGACCAGGACGATTACGGCTTCGACGACGGCGCCCGCCAACTCGACAAGCTGCTGACCAGTTTGAAGCTCCCGCACGAATCGCACATCTATCCCGGCCGACACGACGCCACCTACATCGCCGCGCACATCGATGCGGTGTTGAAATTTCA
>DASUBK010000346.1:0-5925 GCA_035763305.1 Terriglobales bacterium
CGGCCCGCCTCGAATTGCGGCTTCACCAGCACGACCAGCTTGAGAGCCCGGCTCCCGGCCTCGCGGGCCGCCGTCACCACCGCGGGCAGCACCAGCGTGGCGGAGATAAACGATACATCCATGACGATCAGATCCACCGGCTCGGCGACGTCTTGCGCCGTCAGGAAGCGGGCATTGGTCTTCTCCAGCAGGCGAACCCGGGAATCGGCCCGCAGGCGGGCGTGAATCTGGCCGTAACCGGTGTCCACGGCGATCACCCGCGCGGCGCCATGCTGCAAAAGACAATCGCTGAAGCCGCCGGTGGAAGCGCCGACGTCGAGACACACGCGCCCGCTCACATCGACCTGCCAGTGTTCCAGCGCCTTCTCCAGCTTCAAGCCGCCGCGGCTCACGTAACGCAGATCTTCGCCCAGCAGGCGGACGTCGCAATCTTCCGCGACCGGCGCTCCGGCCTTCTCGATCTTCTGCTCGTTGACCAGCACCCGGCCGGCGAGAATCAGCGCCTGCGCCCGCTCGCGCGACTGCGCCAGCCCACGCTCGACCAGCAATTTGTCCAGGCGAACCTTCAAGGGTTACTGCACCTTATTCCACGGAACTTGTGCGGGCGTAACGACTCCCAGTGTGCACCAGAGCGCGTGCAAACGCATCCGGATGTGCAGACTTTTGCAATCCGGTACTCCGCACCCTTAGCAGTGCAAAGCGTAGAAACGGCGATAGATGCTGGCTTTCACGCGACAAAGCGGCGCTTTTCCACATGCTTTTCCACAGCGATGTTGAAATTACACGGCGATTCCGAATTGCCGATTGCCGAAACGCCGAATGGACGCGGCATTCACTACTCGTCACCACGATGCGAGTGCCGAGGCACGCCACTCCCGGAGCGATGCTACCGCCTTGATGGGCTCCGCTCATGCCCTGCCGTTCCGCGCCACGCGCGTCTCGCAACGATGCCGCCATAACTCATTCCCTCGCACCATCATCTGCGCAACACCTCCCGGATCGCTCAATGCCGTCGCCAACGCGAATGCTAGACTTCTACCGTGAACGCGGAGATCATCGCCATTGGCTCCGAGCTTCTGACGCCCTTCTTCCAGGACACCAATTCTCTCTACCTCACCGAGAAGCTCAACCAGATTGGTGTCTCCGTTGATTTTAAAAGCGTTGTCGGCGACAACCTGGAGCAATTGACCTCCGTGATCCGCACCGCCACCTGGCGCGCCGACATCGTCATCTGCATGGGCGGGCTGGGACCAACCGAAGACGATCTCACACGCGAATGCGTCGCGGCGGCGCTGGGGCGCGAGATTCATCGCGATTCGGAGATCATCGCCGAACTCTACAAGCGCTTTGCCGCCCGCCGGCGCGCGATGCCGCCGAACAACGAAAAGCAGGCGGACGTTGTCTAGGGCGCGGTGGTGCTGCCTAATCCGCGCGGCTCGGCGCCCGGCCAGTGGATCGAGAACCAGCGCGAGAGCGGGCCGCAGTACATCATGCTGCTGCCCGGGCCGCCCAACGAAATCAAGCCCATGTTCGACGAGGAGTGCCTGCCGCGCCTGCGGGAGAGAGCTCCGCGGCAGTTCCTGGCGACTCGGGTGCTGAAGATCGCGATGATGGCGGAGTCGGACTGTGACGCGCGCGCCTCGGCGATCTACTGCCAGCACCCAGAGGTACAGACCACCATCCTGGCCGGCGCGGGCGATATCCAGCTGCGGCTCACCTCCCGCGCCGATTCGCCCGAGGAGGCGCAGCAGCGCGTGGATCGTCTGGCCGGCGAACTGGAAGACGAGTTGGGCGACTGGGTGTACTCCAATCGCGGCGAGTCGCTGGAGACCATCGTCGGCCTGCACCTGCAGATGCGCGGCGCCAGCATTGCGGTCGCGGAGTCGTGCACCGGCGGCCTGCTGGGCGCGCGCATCTCGTCGGTAAGCGGCAGCTCGCGCTACTTTCTCGGCGGCGCCATCGTCTACTCGAACGATCTGAAGACTCTCTTCGCCAACATCCCGCCGCTGCTGATCCAGCAGCACGGAGCAGTAAGCGAGCAGGTCGCGAAGGCGCTGGCGGAAGGTATTCGCGACGAGTGCCGCGCCACCATCGGGGTAGGAATTACCGGCGTCGCCGGACCGACCGGCGGCACCGAGGAAAAGCCGGTGGGCCTGGTGTTTCATGCCGTGGCCGACGGGCACGGATGCGAGGTGGTCGAGCGGCGCTTTCCCACCGGCGACCGCGAACGCATCCGCTTCTTTGCCACCCAGCAGGCGCTGGACATGGTGAGGAGAAGATTGATGAAGCAGTAGCTCTTCGTTCCTAGTTGTTCGTTCTTTGTTCTTGGAAGAACGAACAACTAAGAACTAAGAACGATGAGATTATTCGTCGCCCTCGACATCGAACCCGCGATTCACGCGCAGATCTCGCGCTTGCTGGCCACGCTGAAGGCGCGCGCGCCGGAGGCGCGCTGGGTGCGTCCGGAGTCGCTGCATGTCACGCTCAAGTTCATTGGCGAGGTGCGGGAAGACAAGGCGGCGCAGATCAAGAAGGCGCTCGCCTCGGTGCAGGCTTCCGCGCCGACGCTCAGCTTCCGCGGCACCGGCTTCTTTCCCAACGCCAAGGCGCCGCGGGTGTTCTGGATCGGCGTGGAGGCGGACTCCAGCCTGCCGGAATTGGCCAAGAAGGTGGACGAGGTCGCGGCGAAGTTCGGCATCGATGCGGAAACGCTGGCCTACAAGCCGCACCTGACCCTGGCGCGTTCGGGCTCGGGTTCGCCGCGGCCGAGGGCGGGCGAGCGCGCCGAACCGAAGTTCCAGCGCGTGCAACAGGCGTTGGAGACCATGCCGGCGGCGGAGTTCGGTACAATGACGCCGCACGAATTCTACCTGTACGAAAGCAAGCTGGGCCCCGGCGGGGCGAAGTACACCAAGATCCAGGGATATCCGCTGGAGGTCGTTGGCCGTTAGTCGCTGGTCGTTGGCCCCGACGATCCGTGAACGACCAACGACGAGCGACTAACGACCGAAATGGCCATTTACCTCATCGTCGCGCTGGTCGGTTACCTGCTGGGATCGATTCCCTTCGGGTACATCCTGGTGCGCGTGTTTCGCGGCGAGGACGTGCGGGCCAGCGGCAGCGGCAATATCGGGGCAACGAATGTAGCGAGGAAGGCGCCGGGGTTAGGCGTGGCGACGCTCGTCCTGGATGCCGCGAAGGGGTTTGCGGCGGTGCAGATTGCCGTTATGCTTGCCCCCAGTTATTTCAATCATGTAGGGGCTGTCGTTTCCCATGCGCCTGGCGCGGCGTCTGAATTTGGATTGACTTCTTCCGAAGCCCTGGTCGCGGCGATTGCGGCGCTATTCGCGATTCTCGGTCACCTTTACCCTGTCTGGCTGAAATTCAAAGGCGGCAAAGGCGTTGCGACCGGAGTAGGATCCTTCCTCGCTCTCGCTCCCAAAGCTGTGTTGATTGTGCTGGTGATCTTCGTCGTGATCGTGGCCGCGTTTCGGTACATTTCACTCGGCTCAATCATCGCCACCGCAGCTTTCCCGCTGTTCGCGTGGTTGCTGTACCGCTACCAGGCGACGACGCCCGTATTCGCCATCATGGGTGCGGCCTCGGTGCTCATCATCGCCAAGCACCACCAAAACATCCGCCGCTTGATGGCAGGGACGGAGCACAAGTTCGGGGTAAAGCAATGAGCGCGGCGCCGCAGGGGCTAAAGCCCAATTCGTTCTTGCGTCCCATTCGTCGGGCTGAAGCCCGGCGCTTCCACGGCGATCCGCAGATTGTGGTAGGCCCCGGCGCCTCGCCGGGGCGGTCGTGTGCAGCCTCCCGGGCCTACGTAGCCGCAGGCGCCCTCGCCTGCGGCGCTCTGCGCTCACTCGATGTAGCGCCGGCATCCTGCCGGCGGTCCCGCACGCGTCCTCGCCCGCAGCGCTCGCGCTGGGCTCCACCCACATCTGCCCGAAGCGGGCAGATGTGGGGCACCACCATGAAAGGCACCAAGGTGCGCCCATGAAGATCGCCGTCATCGGCGCCGGGGCGTGGGGCACAGCGCTCGCCATCGTGCTCGGCCGCAAGGGCAGCCACGACGTCCGCCTCTGGGCCTACGAAAAAGAAGTCCTGGAGTCCATTGCGAACAAACGCACCAACGACCTCTTCCTCCCCGAGCAGAAAATCCCCGAGAAGGTCACGGCCACCAACAGCATGGAAGAGGCGCTGCGCGGGGCGCAGATGGTAGTCAGCGTGATGCCCTCGCACCACACCCGGCGGCTCTTTCAGCAGATGGCGCCGCACCTGCGCCCGGAGATGCTCTTCGTCAGCGCCACCAAGGGCATCGAGAACGATTCCCTGCTGCGCATGACCGAGGTAATCGCCTCCGCGCTGCGCGAAGCGAAGATCGATCGCCCGCGCATCGCCGCGCTGAGCGGGCCCTCCTTCGCCAAGGAAGTGGCGCGCGGCGATCCCACGGCGGTGACCGTGGCATCATCGGATTCCGAGCTGGCCTGTATCACGCAGAAGGAAATTTCCGATCCCACCTTCCGCGTCTACACACACACCGACGTGGTCGGCGTCGAACTGGGCGGATCCCTGAAGAATGTGATCGCCATCGCCGCCGGCGTGTGCGACGGCCTCGGCCTCGGCTACAACACCGTCGCGGCGCTGATCACCCGCGGCCTGGCGGAGATGACGCGGGTGGCGGTGGCCTGCGGCGCGCGGCCGGAAACCATGTCCGGCCTCTCCGGCATGGGCGACCTGGTGCTCACCTGCACCGGCGGACTGTCGCGCAACCGCACCGTGGGCGTGGAACTCGGCAAGGGCCGCAAGCTCGACGACATCATCGCCGGCATGCACGGCATGGTCGCCGAAGGGGTGCTGACCACCAACGCCGCGGTTGGACTGGCGCGCAAGCTCAACACCGAGATGCCCATCACCGAGCAGATGCACGCCATCCTGCACCAGGGCAAGTCGCCGGAGCAGGCCATTGTCGAACTCATGACCCGCCCGGGCACCAGCGAGTTCGGCGTGGGAAGATAAAACGCCAGGGATCTACACGGATTCTGACGGATAAAACTTTAAAAACTTGTCCGTGTGAATCCGTGTAGATCCGTGGCGTCTTACGCTGCGTCCGGCGTGATCTCCAGATACACGTTCTCCTTGCTCCAGATGGGCAGCCGCGCCAGCAGGTACTTCTTGCGAATAAGGGTGCGGCCCAGATCGTCTCCCGGCGGCATTATGCGCGCCATTCCCTGCTGCTGCGGGCCCTTGATCTTGCCGCGGATGGACGACGGCGCGAACAGAACGCGGGGATTGTTGGCCAGGCGCTTGATCTTCCACGAGTCGGAGCGGGTCATCACATACAATCGGCCGCCGTTCATGGCGAACCACACCGGCGTCCACACCGGCTGGCCGTTTTTGCGGAAGGTGGCGAGCGAAATGTAGCTCTCGCGATCGGAAATCACCGGAAGATTGTACGGTGTGGCGGGGCGAAGAGGAACTTCAGTATCTCAGTACGCCGGTATGGCAGGTCCATATCCCCGGATAGGCCTCAAAACTCGAGATACTGCCATACCGGCGTACTGAAATACTGAATCAGCCGGCCGCCGTCGCGTACAGCGAATCGCTTTCGCGCGCTTCCGGCTGGAGCTTGTGGGCCGCGCGCATCTCCGCCTCCATGGAGGAGAAGCGCTGCAGGATTTCGTTCATGCGCATGGACATCGAGTGGATGGTGGCGATCTGCTCGCGCACCTCGGCGGAAAGCGCGCCGGGCTCCAGGAGCAGCAACTCGGAATTGCCCAGCACCGAGGTGAGGGCGTTGTTGAAGGAGTGGCGCATCTCGATCATGTAGCGGCCCATCATGGCGTGGGTGCGGGCCATCTCCGCCACCTGCTCGGCGCGGCGGGCGCGAGCCACGGCATCCTGCCGCTTCAGCACTTC
>DASUBK010000347.1:0-10010 GCA_035763305.1 Terriglobales bacterium
GACATTCCCGAAACCGACGCTGCCGGGAGTGGCGACTAATTCTCCCGACGTCACGCCGACGGTCACGCCTCCGGTCGAGGGGGACCCGCTTCCGCCGCCGCATCCCACCGCGAGGAGCACGCCAGCGAACACCGGGAGCCACATCCGTGTGGGCTTACAGAAATGGTTAGCTGGAGCCGGCTTATGCATGGGCAATCCGTTTTGACACCGCAAGGGTAGCAAGGCCGGGCCGGGTTGAACAGTTATCCTGCAGATTCCACAGCCCGCGGGCCGGAGTCGGGCCCGAATCGGCAATCTGCAGTGGCCGCCTTCCCTTGCGCCAGTGTAATGTTAAGAGAACCGCGCCTGGCATCCTATTGCAGCAGCGTAAAGACGACAACGTACCGCAGCGGCCCCGGCCGACGGCGATGCGTCTAGCCCGCAATCGCCAAGCAGCGCCCTGGGAGGAGGACGGAATGGAGTTTTGTCGCATTGCGCCCAACGTGAAGCTGGGCAAGGACGTGAAGATTTTCGCCTTCGTCAACCTGTACGGTTGCGAGATCGGCGACGGTTCGAAGATCGGCACCTTCGTCGAGATCCAGAAAAACGCCTTTATCGGCCGCAACGTGAAGGTTTCCAGCCACACCTTCATCTGCGAAGGCGTCACCATCGAGGACGACGTTTTCATCGGCCATAACGTGTCGTTCATCAACGACAAGTACCCGCGCTCCACCACCGAGGGCGGACAGATGCAGACCGAGGCGGACTGGAAGGTGGTGGAGACGAGGGTAAAGCGCGGAGCATCCATCGGCACCAGCGCCACCATCCTGTGCGGCATCACCATCGGCGAAAATGCCATTGTCGGCGCCGGCAGCGTGGTCACCAAGGATGTGCCCGACAACGCCGTGGTCGCCGGCGTGCCGGCGCGGCCGGTCAAGAGCGCCCAACAGAAGGAAGTGGCGCGCTAGCCAATCGCAACCCTGTCCCGCCCCATCAGGATGGCGGACCGGCGGAGACCGGCACCGGTTGCCGCTCCGCCTGGCCGACGCTGAGGGTATAGCGGCGCACCGAAGGCGCAAACACCAGGACCAGGCCGACCAGCAGCAAGGTCGCGGCGCCGCCGCTGGCAATCGCTACCATGGTGCCCAGGGTGGCGCTGGAGAATTGCGACGCCACAAAGCCGGCTTCCATCTCACCCAGCTGCGGGCCGCCCATGAAGAAGATCATGTTGACCGCGGTGATGCGGCCACGCAGCGGATCGGGCGTCAGCACCTGGCGCAGGGTGGCGCGAATCACGGTGGAGACCAGGTCGGCGGCGCCGCCGGCGGCCAGCGCCAGCAGCGTCAGCAGGAAGGAATGCGAGAGACCGTACACCACGGTCATGGCGCCGTACACCGCAATGGAGCCCAGCAGCAGCCCGCCTTGTTTCCTGGGCAGCGGATGCACGGCGGTGACAATCGAAGCCAGCAAGGCGCCGCCGCCGGTGGCCGCGCGCAGCCAGCCATAGCCCTCGGCGCCGACGTGCAGGATCTGGTCGGCGACAATGGGCAGCAGCGAAATAGCGCCGGAAAACAGCGTGGCGAAGAAGTCCAGGCCCATGGTCCAGAGAATGATTCTGGTGCTGTAGAGGAACTTCAGGCCGATGCGCAGCGAGGCCCGCCAGGACTCGCTCCCGTGGGCTCCCGCCTCCGGTTTTCCCGAAGCGCGTAACAGCAGCAAGGCAATAAGCACGGCGAGGAACGAGCCGGCGTTGGCGAAGTAAATTCGAGCCAGCGGGCGCGTGCTGTGAGCGCTCGCTCCCCCGGAGGCGCCAATGAGGATGCCGGCGATACTCGGCCCCAAGATCATGGCGATCTCGAACAGCGTCACATTGATGGTGAGGGCTCCGGGAAGATCTTCCGCGGGAACGAGGCGGGGCACCAGCGCCTGGCGGGCGGGAGCGTCGAACGCGTTAGCCGCGGCGGTGAGCGCGGTCAGCAGGTAGACGAGCCAGAGCGTATCGCGTCCCAACCAGGTCGCCAGCCCCAGCAGCAGCGCAACGACAGCCATGAAGAGCTGGGTGAGGAACTGCACCCGTTTGCGGTCGTGGCGATCGGCCACCACTCCGCCCCACAGGGAGAACACGACGATGGGCAGAACCCGCACCAGGCCGAGCGCCCCCAGCGCCAGGGGCGAACGGGTGAGCACGTAGACGTGCCAGTCGATCCCGACGTTCTGCATCTGCGTGCCGACGATCGAGATCAGGGTGGCACTGCCGAGCAGGCGAAAGTCGCGATGGCGCAGGGCGCGATAAGGGCGCCGCCGCAGTTCGGCCATGGGTCCCTCGCCGCTCAGAATACAGGCAGGGGAGATGCGGAGAAGTGCGACAATCCAGGCGCCCGCGGAGGGAGGGAAAAACCGTTCCCTGCGAGGTGCAACCTCTTGCGACTTTCCACCAAAGTGGTGCGCAGGGTAAGAACACGCATTCCATTGGTAACAAAGGCAGTTACTGACGTAATGAGGCGCCGGCAAAGTGGATGGGCGATTGCTGTTGCACTCTCATCTGCTTGTAGAAAGCGAGGGCGAGGTATGCGTAAGGCCATACTGATGCTCGCCTCGGTGCTGGCGCTGACCGGATTGTGTGCGGCAGACTCGTTCACTTGGACGGACACAACCTCGGGCGTGCCCGGCACTGTTTACAAACTCGAGACCAGCCCTGCGGGGTGCACAACCTCGTGTGGCGCAACCTTAACCATCACCACCAATGGCTTGTCCGGCGCTTACATCGGCTGGATTGGTTTTCACCTGGATTCGGGAAACGCGGCTAGCATAACTTCGCTATCACTCCCCGGTTGGTCGGTAGCTACCGGCAGCGGCGTGAGCGTACCGTGGGGCAGTAACGGTGCGACGACGTACGCTCTGCCCGGCACCGGTGGGTGGAGCGCGATTTATGCCAACGGGCTGGAACTTCCCACCGGCAATTTCCAGGCGAACGGCATATCCTTGTCCCCAGCGGCAACGTACGACACTACCTTCAACTTCGCTTGGTCGGGAGCGGGAACTCTCAACGCTTTCCCTTCCCTTCAGGTGGGCTACTACGTACTGGACAACAAGGGTGGCTACAAAACCACGCAGATGAGCCAGGTGGCTTCCGAACCTGCGGCCGCTTCGTTTGTGGCACTGTCGCTGGCAGCTCTTTTTGCCTTCCGGCGGCGGCGGCTTGACAATTCGAAGTCGTAGGACCCAGGACAGGACCCCCTTTCCGACCCGCATGTACAAAGGGGTCGGTTTTTTATTGCCCGGCATCCCCCACGCTTAGCTTTTCCCAAAGATATGCAAAGGTCTGCGGTGCTTCGCCCGCGCATGGCGGCTAAGTAATTGATTCTCTTTGCGCAGGAATTGGAAGCGCGCGTGCTTTTAGCATTACGGGATGCAACATCAGCGGCATCATCAGGCCAAGTGCGCCCCACCGCCACGGGATTGCAGGCGAGTTGGGGCGCGTCCATTTTGACCCGGTTTCCGACGCTTCCCTCGGCCGAGCACCCGTTACATTGACAGCTTCTTGAAGGAGCGCTCGGGGATGGCGCGAATGACGCGCATGATCCACTTCCAGCGGCCGGGAACGTACACCACTTCGGCGCGCGCATCCTGCAGGGCGCGATAAATCTGCCGCGCCGCTGTCTCCGGTTCGACAAACATGCGGCTCTTCTTCATGTGCGCCGTCATGGCGGTGTGGACCGGGCCGGGCTTGATGGTCAGCACGCGCACGCCGAAGAGATACATGCGGCCGCGCAGTCCCTGCAGGAAGAGACTGAGGCCGCCTTTAGCAGCACCGTAAACGTAGTTGGAGCGGCGGCCGCGATCGCCGGCCACCGAGGTGATGACTGCGATGGTGCCCGCCTTCCGCGCCTCGAAGTGTCCCGCGAATAGCGTCAGCAGCGCCGCCGCGCTGACGAAGTTCGTGTTCAACTCCTCAACCGCCCGTTCCGGCGAGACCTGGCACTGCTCCTGGTCGAGCAGCGTGCCGTAGGCGAGCAGCAGGGTGTCGAAGTCGGGAAACTTCTCGCGCGCGAACTGCAGCACACGCCGGTGCTGGGTCATATCGGACAGATCGGCGACGCAGGTCAGCACGCGGGCGCCGCGGCTGGCGAGATCCGCGGCCAGCGTGTCCAGCCGCTCCTGCGATCGCCCCACCAGCAGCAGCTCTTTGCCGTCGGCGGCCATCAGGCGCTCCAGCGGTTGGACGATCCCCGAAGTCGCTCCCAGGATGATTACGTTCTGCATTCTTCTCCCGTCACCCGCCTCCACAACGAGGAGGAGCACTTCGGATCGATGAATTCGCGCAGCTCGCGCCAGCGAGGGAAGCTCGACTCGTAGGTGGCCGGCGACATGCGCGCATCTTTCGCCGGATACAGCGCCCCTCCGGCAGCGGCGAGGATCTCGTCGAGTTCGTTGAGCAGGCGCAGCGTGCGCTCGCCGCGCACCGGCAGGTCCAGCGCCAGCGTCAGGCCGGGCCGCGGGAACGAGAGCAAGCCGGGCGAGGGCATGTTGCCGAATGCCTTCAGCACCGCCAGGAAGCAGCCGTGCCCGGAGCGCCCGACACGCGCCATCATCTCTTCCATCGCCGCGGCCGCGGCGTGCGGCACCACGCACTGGTACTGCACCATGCCGCGCCTGCCGTAGATCCGGTTCCACTGCAGCACCGAGTCCAGGGGATAGAAAAATGGATCGTAATGCGATACTGCTCGGCGCGGCGCCAGCGATTTGGCTACGTAGTACGCCTGGTTGAAGAGCTTGATGGTCGCCTTGCTGAGCACGAAGTCGGGGCAGTCCAGCGGCACGGCGATGCTGCGGCCGCTCGGCTGGGAAACGCCGTGCTCCGCATGATTCCCGCGGAAGAACAGCCCCTGCGTTCGCCTCCCCGACAACAAATCCAGCCACGCCACCGTGTACTCGTACTTGCTGTCGCTGTCCTGGGAGATGGCGGCGAATTCCTGCAGGCCGCGGAAGGGCACCGTGTCCACTTCGATGGCGTTGCTGCGCACCGGCGTCAACTGCACGTCGGCCCAGGCGATCACGCCGGTCAGGCCCATGCCGCCGATGGTCGCCGCGAACATCTCCGGTTCGTCGGTGGGACTGCACATCACCGCCCCGGCGTCCGAGCGCTGCAGGAGAAACTGCCTGACGTGGCAGCCGAAGGTGCCGGCACGATGATGATTCTTGCCGTGCACGTCGTTGGCGATGGCGCCGCCGATGGTCACGAACTTTGTTCCCGGCGTGACCGGCAGGAACCAACCGCGCGGCACGATCACCGGCAGCAGCTCGGCCAGGCTGACGCCGCCCTCGACGCGCACGCGTCCGCTCTGCCAGTCCGCCTGCAGGATGCGATCGAGCCCCGAGCAGTCCACCAGGTCGCGGCCGTCGTTGAGGCAGCAATCGCCGTAGCTGCGGCCGAGGCCGAAGGGCAACAGCGATGCGGGCTCGGCGCCGTTCAGAATGCCCGGCAACTGGTCGCGCCAGTAGGCACCGAAGACGCGCCGATGGACAACGCGCGGATAACGGCCCCAGGACTGGTAGCGGCGGTCTTCTGTTTCCGCGACGGCGGGCGCGCTGGAAGCTTCCAATGCGGACATCACGGCTGAGTTCGAGTCGAGGGCCACGGTCCTATTTCACCGCCCCCAGCACGACGATGACGCCGATCGTCGCCGCCAGGAGATAGCTGATCCGATCGGTGAGGGCAAACACCACCGGATCGCCGTGGAGCTCTCCCCGGTGGGCCAGCAGCCAGACGCGGGTAAGCCAGTACAGAAGCAGCGGGCCGATCAACCACAAGGCCGCGGGGTGGGAGTAGAGCACCTGCACGTCGGGATTGTTGATGTACAGGGCCAGCACCAGGACGGCGAGATAGCCGCTGGTCGGACCGACGCTGCGAATCAATTCCGCGTCGCTTACCACGTAGCCGCGCGACTTGAGGTAGTGCTTCTCTGCCCCGTCCTCGTCCGGCAAGCGCAGCTCGGAGTAGCGCTTCACGAACGCCAGGCTTAGGAAGAAGAACATGGAGAAAGCGAGAAACCAGGGCGAAATGGGCACGCTGGTTGCGGCGGCGCCCGCCAGAACTCGCACCGTGTAGAGCCCCGTCAGCACCAGCACGTCGACGATGGGGACGCGCTTCCAGGCCAGCGAGTAGGCGCTGGTTGCGAGTACGTAGAGGAGAAGCAGGTCCGAGAATACGACCGGCAACTGGGTAGCGCTGATCAGGGCGCCGATCGCGAGCAGGAATCCTGCCGTCATCAGGGCCGTGGGAATCGCCACCTCGCCCGCGGCCAGAGGCCGGCTGCGCTTGTGGGGATGTTGGCGATCGCTGTCCAGGTCCAGGAGATCGTTGACGATGTACACCGCGGAGGCGGTGACATCGAAGGCGACGAACGCCAGGAATGCGTGGAGAATGCGCGCGCCATCGTTCACCCGGTGGGCCAGCAGCAGGGGGACGAACAGCAGGACGTTTTTTGCCCACTGGTGTACGCGCAGGCTGCGCAACACATTGCTCAGGGCTCGCGTCGCCGGCGGACGCGGCTGCAGGACCGCTGCCGCATGGGCTTCACGGCTGGCTGTGCGTTCGACGCGGCGCGAGGGCTGCACCAGGATGGCGCCCGCGGATTCGCGCCAGATGGGCACGTCGGCGCTTGAGTTGCCGACGTAGTCGAAGGCGGCGCCGCGAGCGTGCTGGCGAATGGCCGCGAGCTTGGCGGGGCCGGAAAGGTTGACTCTGCCGTCACTGGCCAGCACGGCGGAAAACAGCCCCAGGTGGTGGGCCACGGCTTCGGCGACAACGCGGTCGGAGGCGGTGGCCAGCACAACCTCGCGTCCGCGGCGGCGCTCCTGCTGCAAAAACTCGAGGACCGGCGCGCGGTACGGCAACAGCGCCGCATTCAAGGTGGCATGCGCGGCGAGTTGCTGCTTCAAGTGCGCCTTGCCGCGCAAAAGCCAGATCGGAAGCCACAGGACGAGAAAAGGGTGCGCCTTGAGCAGCGCCAGCAGCAGTTCCCAGAGGGCGTCGGAGGCCAGCAGGGTGCCGTCCAAATCGACGTACAGGGGCGTTTCAGCCTGCGGCTGGACACACGTCCGCGCCGGCGAAACCCCGGTCCCCGTATGGCTCTGGGTCATGGCGTATTAGTATTTACTAAACGCTCAATACATCAAGCAAAATCATGCTGCCGACCTGAATACCGGGGTGAATTCCAACGAGATTCCTGGGCTGGATTAGACGTTCTCTAAGACCACCACGACCCGGCGTGGGCCGTGGGCTCCCTGGACGAGGATCTTTTCGATATCGGCGGTGCGGCTGGAGCCGGTGATCAGGCCGATGTAGGAGCTGGCGCGCGGCAGCCCCTTCTCGGCAGCCCGCCGCATCGCGGTATCGAGATCGGGAGCAAGCTGCGCCTCGCGCGCCACCACAATGTGGCAGGGCGTCACCACCGCCGCGCCGCGCCCGCCGCAACTCGACGACATCAGAATCGAGCCGGTTTGCGCGATCAACGCCTCGCATAACGTCACCGAGGCCTGCGCGTTCTCCGTCGGACCTCCCGCGCTCGACCATGCCACCTCACGCTGCCAGGCGGCGGCCATGCTGCGGATCGGCGGCACATCCTGCGCGAAAACCGGACCGGCGGGTAGCGAGGCGAGCACCTCCGCGACCTGTGCCGCGGTCTCGGCCGCACTTCCGCTGCCGCGCACCTCGGTGAGGTTGATGGCGCACTCGGTTTCGAAGCGCGCCCGCGCTGGTCCGCTGACTTCGTAAACCTGCGCGTAGGTCGCCATCTCCGCCTGGGGCCGTTGTGTGGGTTCGCGCAGCGCGGCGCGAATGCGTCCCAGAATGCGCTCGCGCGCGGCTTCATTCGTGGCCGGCATTTTCCCTCCACAACTCGCGGAACGACTTCGCCGGCATCTCCATCGCGGTGCGGTACTGGGCCCAGGCTCGCATGGGATCGAGCGCACTTCCCCCCAGTCCCAGCCCGCGCACCACGCCCATGCCGGCGCGCACCAGGCGCGAGGCCATGCGGTAGCGTCCCGGGCTTTGCATCGCCCAACTCCAGGCACGAAACGCCGCCCGCTCGGCCGCGCTTCCCTTGCGGGTCGTGGCATTACGCCGGTTATGCAGCAGGTGATGATGCAGGTCGATCTTCACCGGGCACACGCTGGTGCAGGCGCCGCACAGCGACGAGGCGTACGACAGGTGCGCAAACTCCGGCCCGCGCAGATGCGGCGTCAGCACGCTGCCGATCGGACCCTGGTACACGGTGCCATACGCGTGCCCGCCGATGGTGCGATAGACAGGACAGGCGTTCAGGCAGGCGCCGCAGCGGATGCAATGCAGCACGTCGCGCTGCTCGGCGTCGGCCAGCAACTCGGTACGGCCATTGTCCAGCAGCACCACATGGAACTCCTCCGGGCCGTCCTGCTCGCCGGGCTGGCGCGGTCCGCCGATGAGCGTGTTGTAAACCGTAATTCCCTGCCCGGTGCCGGAGGTGGCCAGCGCCGGCCACAGCCACGCCAGATCCTCGATGCGGGGAATCACTTTCTCGATTCCGGCCAGCGCGACATGTATGTTGGGCAGGGTGACGCTGAGGTCGGCATTGCCTTCGTTGGTGGTGATGGCGATCATGCCGCTGTCGGCGACCAGGAAATTGGCGCCGCTGATGCCCATCTCCGCCGAGAAGAATTTCTGCCGCAGCGCGCGCCGCGCCATCGCCACCAGTTGCGGCGGATCGTCGGTGTCAATCGGTCCCAGCTTGGCGCGAAAGGTCTCCGCCACTTCCTTGCGCGTGAGGTGCATGGCCGGGGTGACGATATGGTACGGCGCCTCGCCGCGCATCTGCACGATGAACTCACCCAGGTCGGTCTCCACCGCCTCGATGCCGCGCTCCTCCAGCGCGTGATTGAGGTGGATCTCCTCCGTGGCCATGGACTTCGCCTTGACCACGCGCTTGACCCCGCGCTCCTTCGCCAAATTGCAGATGTAGTCGCGCGCGTCCTGCGCCGTCTCCGCCCAGAACACGTGCCCGCCGCGCGCCTTGACGTTCTCCTCGAACTCCACCAGGTAGCGGTCGAGATGGTTGACTGCCTCCCACTTGAGGTTCTGGTTGTAGCGCCGCGCCGCCTCCCAGTCCACGAAGCGCTTCATGCCGCGATCCACCGCGGCGCGATAGCTGGCGATGTTGCGCCGCAGCTTGGCGCGCAGCGCCGGGTCGGACGATTTCTCAATCGCCTGGCGCAGGAATTCTTGGGCAGGGCTGCTCATCGGTACCTGGTTTGAAGCCGAACGGCTATGTTAACCGAATCCACGGCGCCGATTGCGACCGCATCGGCTCGGGGCTGGTGACGTTGCAGGTGCGGTTGTCTTCCGGCCTGTGCTGCCCACTAGGAAAAGGGGTGGCGCAACACGTCCATCACCAGCTTCTGAAATTCGGGGATCAGGGTTCGGGCCCCGTCGTGGGTTTGCCACCAGCTATCGGGGTCGAAACCAGTATAGGGGGACGGATAAACGATGACCGTGGCGCTGTGGCCGCGCATGGTGCGGCGCATGATGCGCTGCAAACGCCGGCCGTGGTCGGAGTTAACCACCAGCACTACCGATCGAAAGTGATTGCGGTCGCACCACTCGGGAAGCAGGCTTCCCTCGTCGGCGCTGCCGCCCACAGCTCGGGGGATGATCTCGACGTCCGCCACTCCCAGCTGACGCAATTGACCCACGGTAGTGGCGGCGGCGTTGTAGTAAGGAATTCCGCGGCGGAGAAACTCGCGGTCCACCGGGCCGGGAGGATCCGAAAACACAGCGACGCGATGGGCGACGCCGCGCTGGACGAGATCGGCCGCCGAAAGAGCGCCTGCTCCATCGGCGTCGACCGCGATCACGACGATGTCACACGACGGAACGGCCGGCTGCGGAACGACGATCGCTTGCGCCGGAAGGCGAAGCAAAAAGTGGCGACATGCGGGGATACCTGCTGCCAGGGCAGCAAGAACGACGATTCCAAGAATGACAAAGCGCGCTC
>DASUBK010000348.1:0-6114 GCA_035763305.1 Terriglobales bacterium
GTGTCTAGGCGATGCGACGCAGGTTGGGCGCCGCTTCGACGGCCGGCGCGCCAGCCGCAGGAACTGCCCCGCGAGCGCCGAGGACACAGCCGATCATCCCCAACACGAGAGAGACAAAGGTGCCGTAGCCGCCGGCGGCAAAGATGTTGGCGGGCCAGCCGGCGACCTGGGTGCCGGGATTGTTGGCGCCCACGGCGGTGGCGACCAGGGCGACGACCAGAATGGTCGCGAAGACCGACAGGCCGAAGGTGACCAGGCCGATGTAGGTGGCGTGGCTCTTCTCCACCGAGTAGCTGAGCCGTCCGGCGGCGCGCCCGGCGAGGGTAAGACTGATGATGCCGAGCACGGTGGTCCAGACGGTAAGTCCGGTGGCCAGGGCCCCGGGAGCCGAGCCGCCGAAAATGGCTATGCCGAGGGCCTCGAAGGTGGCCATGACGGCGATAAAGACGAAGGCGCCGGCGAAGATCGCCGACCAGGACGCGCCGCGCTGGCGAGCGTCGGCGGGATAGGTATTGACGTAGTCTGCCATGCTGAACTCCTGCCAGATGAAATCCGGTTCGCTTATTTAGTTCGATGAGGCCGGCGGGGGCACGGTTTGATGAGGTGCACCGGGCTAGGGCAGTTTTTTATCGTATTACGATAATATCGCTCTTCCAACTGCGCCGCGCCTTGGCGGAGACGGAGACGCCTGCGAGACAGCGGGCGGGATGGCGGCGCCAGGCTGCGGGGGAACGCGGTACACTGGCGGGCTTTGTCGAGGAGAACGGGAATGGCGGGAGCGGAGGAGTCCCGCAGGCGGGGGCGCCTGCGGCTACGTGATTTCGGTTTGTTGCTGATCTTGGCGGTTGTGGGCCAGGGCCTCTGGGCCGTGCCGGTCGGAGATTCGCATAACAATCCGGTGGCCGATCACAAGGCGATGGTGGTGGTCGGGAACGCGCGTTTCACCGTGCTCACGCCGCAGTTGATCCGCATGGAGTGGGCGGAGGACGGCAAGTTTGAAGACCACGCCTCGATGGTGTTCATCAATCGCAGGCTGCCGGTGCCGGCATTCACCCGCGGCGAGGATGGCGGTTGGGTGACCATCAAGACCGCGCAACTGCTGCTCAAGTACAAGAAGGATTCCGGCAAGTTCACGGGCGAGAACCTCAGCGTGGAATTCACCATGAAGGGGCAGCCGCTGGCCTGGCATCCGGGGATGGCGGAAACCGGCAACCTGGGCGGAACGCTGCGCACCCTGGACGGAGTCAAAGGCTCGGAGCCGCTGCCGCCGGGACTGCTGTCGCGCGACGGATGGACGCTGGTGGACGACTCAGGCGCGCCGCTCTACGACGACAGCGACTGGCCGTGGGTGATGGAGCGGCCCCAGGGCAACCGGCAGGACTGGTACTTCTTCGCCTACGGGCACGAGTACCGCACGGAGCTGCTCGACTTCACCCGCGTGGCGGGCAAGATCCCGCTGCCGCCGCGCTTCGCCTTCGGCACCTGGTGGTCGCGCTACTGGGCGTACACGGATACCGAGTTCGAAGACCTGGTGCGCCAGTTCCAGACGCACAACGTGCCGCTCGACGTGCTGGTCGTGGACATGGACTGGCATCCGACCTTCGGCGTGAAGTGGTGGGAGAACAAGAAAGATCCGTCCGGCCACACGCTGGGCTGGACGGGGTACACGTGGAACCCGCTCTACTTCCCTGACCCGGACTGGTTTCTGAAGTGGGTGCACCAGCAGGGTTTGAAGACGACGCTGAACATGCATCCCGCGTCAGGGGTGCAGCCGTTCGAAAAGGCATATCCCGAGATGGCGCGGGCGATGGGAATCGATCCGGCAAGCAAGCAGTACGTGCCCTTCGATATCACCGACAAAAAATTCGCGATCAACTATATGAACATCCTCCACCACCCGCTGGAGAAGGAGGGCGTGGATTTCTTCTGGCTGGACTGGCAGCAGGAGGGCGCGACCAAGATCAAGGGGATGAACCCTACCTTCTGGCTCAACTACGTGCACTTCACCGACATGGAGCGGGAGGGCAAGCGGCCGCTGATTTATCACCGCTGGGGCGGGCTGGGGAACCATCGCTACGAGATTGGATTTTCCGGCGACACGATTTCGGTGTGGGACTCGCTGGCGTTTCAGCCGTACTTCACGGCGACCGCGGCGAACGTGCTGTACGGCTACTGGAGCCACGACATCGGCGGGCACATGCCGGGCGTGGTGGCGCCGGAGCTGTACGCGAGGTGGATCCAGTGGGGTGCGTTCAGCCCCATCCTGCGCACGCATACCACCAAGAACCCGGACGCGGAGCGGAGAATCTGGGCGTACCCCTACGATTACGCGCGGGTGATGCGCGAGGCCTACGTGCTGCGTTACGCGCTGATTCCCTATATCTACACGTCGGCGCGGGAGTCGTATGACACAGGCGTGGCGATGCTGCACCCGCTGTATTACGACTATCCCGAGGCGCCGGAGGCGTACGACAAGCAGTACAGCGGCGAGTACCTGTACGGCGACTCCATGCTGGTGGCGCCGGTGACCGCTCCGGTGGACGAGATCACGCACCTGGCGAAGAAGTCGGTGTGGCTGCCGCCGGGGACGTGGATCGAGTGGCAGACAGGGACAACGCTCCAGGGGCCGAAGGCGGTGGAGCGGTCGTTTTCCCTGGAGCAGATTCCGGTGTATGTGAAGGCGGGGGCGATCGTGCCCATGGAGCCGGCGATGGAGCACACCGATCAGAAGCCGGTGGATCCGCTAATAGTCGACGTGTTCCCCGGCGACTGCGGAGCTGCGCTCCACCCGGCAGGCGAGGGCGCCTGCCGCTACAAACTCTATTCCGATGCGGGGAACACGCTGGGGTACAAGAGCGGGGCGTTCACCTGGACGACGCTGAAGCAGGAGCGGAGCGGCAACAGCTTGCGGGGGACAATTGAGCCGGCTCAGGGTAGTTATCCCGGCATGCTGGCGCGGCGCGGGTATGAGATTCGCGTCGAGGATGTGCTGCCGCCGGCCTCGGTGACGTATGCAGGAAAGGAAGTGCCGTTCTCGCGCGAGGAGAAGACGCCGTCGTGGAGGTACGACGGCGAACGCGCTCAGCTCATCATTCGTCTGCCGCAAACGCCGACGACGGTGACGACGGCGGTGGAGATCGGAATCAGCGGCGACTCGGCAGAGTTAAACGGCTTCGTGGGAAAGCTGGTGCGGGTCAAGGCGGCGCTGCACGAGTTGGAGAAGGCCTGGCCGCAGGGCTGGGCGCCGGACAGCCTGCTGGAGCTGTCGCAGACGGGAAACCGGATTTCCATCAATCCCAAGACGGCGAAGGCGGAACTAGAGAAGTTCAACGAAAACTTGCCGAAGGTAGTGAACGAGGTGCGTCACCTGCAGGACGTGGACCCGAAGCTGGTCGAGGTGGCGCTGGCGCAGTTGATGGACATTCAATAATCAGGGTCATGTCGAAGAAGCGAACCGCGGATTCACGCGGATCATCGCGGATAGCAGCAACAAGAAAAAATCCGCGATCATCCGCGTAATCCGCGGTTCCATTTCGATGGCGAGATGACCCGATGGCCCGATTACTTGCAGCTCTTCAGCATCAGGCCGATCAGGAAGGCGGCGACGGCGGCCAGCAGCCACTCGATGCGCCAGATCTGCACCGCCTGCCAGTCGAGCAGGGTGGCGGCGGAAAAGATGATGCCGGTAGCGATGGCGGCCACAACACACGCCAGGCCGGCGATGAAGGCGATCAGGGCGCCGGTAGTCAAGCCGAGCGACTCGCGAATGCGGCTGAAGTCCAGCCAGTTGGCCAGCGCGGATTCGGGAGCGCCGACCAGCGGCTCGCGCTCCTCACCGCAAACGTGGCAAAAGCGGGAACCCATGACAAACTCGCTGCCGCAGCGCTGGCAGGCCTCGGCGTGAACCTGTCCGGCAAAAGCGGCGGCCTGGGCCTCCTGGGGCGGAGTCCAGAACTCCTGGTGGACGTTGGATACGGCGTTGGACATCGAACCCTCTCCTGTTGCCAGTGATGTAGGCAAGCGGGTATCCAAATTCGAACAGCTTTATCTTCTTGTGTTCCAAATACTTAGCGAAACAGCGTGGAGAGCGCGCCGGGCAAGAATTACCTTTAGCCCGCAAAAACGGAGGCGGGCTAGGGGAAAAGGGCAACCAAGACCCCACTAAAAAACCCGGCCGAGGGCGGCCGGGGTACCAGCACTCTTGGAAGTCGTATTGCTTACGCCCGCCTGGGCATGCGCAGGACCTTGGGATTGGGGGTGCTGCGGTGCCAGAAGCGGAGCAAAACCAGGTCAGAGGATTGCAAAATCATGTCCGGGGGCCGGGGGGTGCCGTCGTTGAAGACGTGCTCGTCGAGGAGCATATGCAGGCGGGAGACGGAGATGCCGAGAAAGACCGCCGCTTCGGCTTCGCTGTAGGAATCCTTGAACATCCGATCGGTCTTGCTGGACACCGGCTTTTCGCTCGTTGGCATGGACGCTCGCTTGGGGGCAGAAGGTTTGTACCTGATTGGGGTAAGGCGAGGACATCAGGTAAACTGCTGGAGCCCTGCCCTTATGAAGCCTTACATGTGTCGCCGGAGACAGGCGCCGATCTTGCTGTACCTAATGGTTTTACTTGTTGGCTCGGCAGTAACGCGGAAGGCGACGGCGGCTAACCAGGCGGTATCGTGGCAGGTGACGGAAACCAAGTTCCACCCGGCGGATGCCGCCACCCGCGCCGGTTTCGAGTGCTTCTACAACCTGGAGTACGACCAGGCGATCCGCGACTTCGAGCAGGCTCTCAAGCAGCATGCCGACGATCCCTCAGCCGTCAACCACCTGCTCTCGGCGGTGATGTTCAAGGAGCTGTACCGTATCGGGGCGCTGGATACCGAGCTCTACGCCAAGAACAATTTCCTGACCAGCAAGCAATTCCCCATCGACCCGCAGGCGGAGAAGCGGATCAAGGCGCTGATGGAGCAGGCGCTGAAGCTCTCGCAGGCGCGGCTCGACAGGAACTCCGACGATGTGGACGCGTTGTACGCGCGCGGGGTCACGCGAGGCCTGCGCGCCACCTACATCGGCCTGATCCAGAAAGCGTGGTTCGCGGCGCTGCGCAGCGCGGTGGGCGCGCGGCGGGACCACGAGCGGGTGCTGCAACTGTCGCCCGGCTACACCGACGCCAAGACCATCGTCGGGGTGCATAACTACGTGATGGGAAGCCTGTCGTTTGCCATGAAAGCGGCGGTATCCATCGTGGGATTGGGCGGGAGCAAGACCAAGGGACTGCAGTACCTGGAGGACGCCGCCAACGCCGGCGGCGAGACCAGCGTGGACGCCAAGATGGCGCTGTCCATGTTCCTGCGCCGCGAGCAGCGCTATCCGGAAGCGCTGGCGCTGGTGGCGGGGCTGGTGAAGGACCATCCGCGCAATTTTCTTTTTGCGCTGGAGCAGGCGAACCTGCTGAATGCCGCCGGCCGTGGTCCGGATGCGATCGCCGCCTATCGCAACCTGCTGGATGGAGACAAGCAGGGACTCTATCCGGAGGCGCACATAGAGATGGTGTCCTACGGGCTGGGGGAGGCGCTGCGCGGGCAGCGGCAGTACAAAGAGGCGGCCGCCGCATATGACCTGGCCATGGAATCGAAGAAAGCGGATCCGGAGATGAAGCAGAAGGCAAGCCTGGCGGCGGGGGAGATGTATGACCTTCTCAGCGAGCGCAGGATCGCGGTGGAGCGCTACGAACTGGCGCTGAACGGCAATCCGGAGCGGGCACAACTGGCAAAGAAATTGTTGAAGCAGCCGTACAAGATCGAGAATTGAAGATTGCCGAGTTCCGATTTCCGATTTAGATAGGACCAGGACCGCGCGCGACCTCGCGCGCAGTTTCGACAGTGATCAGATCCAAAAGGCAGTCGCTCCTCGAATATCGGCGAATCGTCGATTGCGCGCGAGGTCCCTTCCGCTTCGCTGCGCTCAGCGCCGAAGGCCGGCGCGCGCGGTCCAAGTCCAAGGGCGCTGTGCTAATCCGGACGGTGGCATCCCAAAAGCGCACACCGGCTTCGCGGCAGAGCGGTCTTCAGAGCTGATAATGAACAACTTAGAGGGTTGACAGCGGCGCTCGGCGTGCAACGA
>DASUBK010000349.1:0-3511 GCA_035763305.1 Terriglobales bacterium
GCGCCCATCGCCGGCCGCCTGTAACCTCGGCGCGGCGCGCGCGATCCAATGCGAATGTCGCGTGCGTGGACGGCCGCACTCATCCCACCCTTGTGCGCCTCGTCACCGCGTCGCCGGTAACGGAATATCGTGGTACGACTCAAGTGGGAGCGCGGCGAAATTTCGCCGCCGGTGAGGACTCCCATGCGAGGACAAGTTGTTGCCGTCGTGACCGTGTGCGCCGTTGTGGTGCTGGCTGCCATCGCCGAACATCCGCAGCGCCAGCCTAACCCCGAACAGACGGTCGCTACCGGCCGGCAGATTTTTCGCTACGACACCTTCGGCGACCAGGATTTCTGGGGCGGAACGCTGCATCTGCACCAGGCGATCGCCGGCGCCGCCAACGGGGGAGTGGGGCCGGGAGTGAGTCCGGCCACGGCTCTGGCCGTCGGCCTCAAGGTGGACTCCGATGCGCTTCCCGCCACGGTGATCCAGGCGCTCAAGGACGGGAGCGTGGACCTGAATTCACCCGCGACCACGCTGGCGCTGTTGAAGTTAAATGCCGTCGTCGGCGTCACCGGCTTCTTCGACGACTCCGGCAGGCTGAACTCCCTCGGCATCCAGTGCGCTCTATGCCACTCCACGGTAGACAATTCGCTGGCGCCCGGCATCGGCCATCGTCTCGACGGCTGGGCCAATCGCGATCTGAATGTCGGCGCCATCGTGGCGCTCTCGCCCAATCTCCAGCCGGTGGCCGATTTGCTGCAGACCGACGTGGCGACCGTCAAAACGGTACTGGGGAGCTGGGGTCCGGGAAAGTTCGACGCTGAATTGTTCCTGGACGGCAAGGCCTTTCGTCCCGACGGCAAGACCGCAGCCACTCTGATCCCGCCCGCGTTCGGGCTGAGCGGCATCAACCTGCACACCTGGACCGGATGGGGCTCGGTCCCCTACTGGAACGCGTTCGTCGCCACCCTGGAGATGCACGGCAAGGGAACGTTCTACGATCCGCGGCTCGACGATGCGGCGCAGTTTCCGGTGGCGGCGCGCGCGGGGTTCGGACACGTCCACAACGATCCTGACCTGATTACCAGCAAGCTGGCGCCTCTGCACCTGTACCAGCTTTCCCTTAACGCGCCGCGGGCGCCGAAAGGCAGCTTCGACAAGGAGGAGGCCGCGGCTGGGCAGAAACTGTTCGCCGGCAAGGCGCAGTGCTCCACCTGCCACGTGGGGCCGTTGTTCACCGAGCCCGGCTGGAACCTGCACACCGGCGCGGAAATAGGCATCGACGATTTCCAGGCTGACCGCGCCCCCGACCACCGCTATCGCACTTCGCCGCTAAAAGGACTGTGGACGCACACCAGGGGCGGCTTCTACCACGATGGCCGCTTCGCTACTCTCGCCGAGGTGGTCGAACACTACAACCAGACCTTCAATCTGAACCTCAGCCCGGAGGAGAAGCAGCAGTTGGTGGAGTATCTGAAATCGTTGTAGCGATGTTCGGTTCCGCGGTCGTTCGCTGCGTTGTCCGAACGACCGACGGACCGAGCGACTGAGCAGCCGCTCACCACGCGTCGTAGCGGAAACGCCTTCGTCGCGAGGGAAACATCTTGATCAGCGCGATGCCGGCGACGAATCCTCCCACGTGGGCCCAGAAGGCGATGCCGCCGCCGGTCTGGTGGGAGTAGGCGATGGACGTAGCCGCGCCGCTGAGGAACTCGATCACGAACCAGTAGCCCAGCATGATCCACGCCGGCAGCCACAGGAAGAATACAAACAGGAAGGGCACCAGCGTCAGCACCCGGGCGGAAGGGAAGAGCACGAAGTAAGCGCCCATCACGCCAGCGATGGCCCCGCTGGCGCCGACGCTGGGAACCACGGAGGCGGGATCGAAGGCGGTCTGCAGCGTGGTGGCCGCCACCCCGGCGATCAGGTAGAAGGTCAGGTACTTGAAGTGCCCCAGGTGGTCCTCGACGTTGTCGCCGAAGATCCACAGGAACCACATGTTGCCGATCAGGTGCAGCCACGAGGCGTGCAGGAACATCGAGGTGAACACCGTGGCCACGGCGGCGCTGTTCACCGGCAGCAGCGCACCGGAGTAGATGCGCACGTACGACGCGCCGTGCAGCAACCCCAGCATGCGCGCGGGAATGAATCCCATCTGCGCGATCAGCACCTCGCGTCCGCCCGCGGGTAGCGCGATCTCGAAGAGAAACACCAGGGTATTCAGCGCCACCAGGAAGTAGTTCACGTAGGGTGTGCTGAAGCGAGGCGCGTCGTCGCGGATCGGAATCATGAATGCAGGGGCTAGTGGCTAGAGGCTAGGGACTGGCGAAACCGGTAGCCGGCCGATTGCAGCTATCTAGCCCCTAGCCACCAGACCCTAGCCCCTGTTGACCGGATCGCTCTCCGCCTCCAACATAGCAGAGCAGACATGAACGGCGTACTCATAATTGACAAGCCCGCGGGCCTAACTTCCCACGACGTGGTCAACCGCGTCCGGCGCATCCTCGAGGAGCGCTCCATCGGCCACCTCGGCACCCTCGATCCCATGGCGACCGGTGTTCTGCCGCTGGTGCTGGGGCGGATGACCCGCCTGGCGCAGTTCTATACCTCCTCGGAAAAGGTCTACGAAGGCGCCATCCGCTTCGGCTTTGCCACCGACACCTACGACCGCGAGGGCGACCGCATCGGCGATCCGCGCCCCGTGGCCTTCGGCCTGGAAGAACTGCGGGCGGCGGCCGCAAAGTTCCGCGGCGTCATCGAGCAAATGCCGCCGCCTTTTTCCGCGAAGAAGATCCAGGGCGTCCCGGCGTACAAGCTGGCGCGCAAGAAGCAGGAGGTCGCGCTGCAACCGGTGGCGGTCGAAGTCAAGGAATTCGAGATCGGGGATCTCAGCGGGGAAGTCGCGCGCTTCCGCGCCCGCGTCGCCTCCGGCACCTACATGCGCTCCATCGCCCACGACCTGGGACAGCAGCTAGGCTGCGGCGCTCACCTCTGCGATTTGCGCCGCACCCGGGTGGAGGAGTTCGACATCACCGATGCCCGGACTTTGGAGGCGCTGGCCCAGGCGGCGGAGGCGGGAACGGCGGAGGCGATGTTCGTCCATCCCCGCCGTGTCCTGCCGGCGTTTCCGTCGGTGACGGCGCCTCCGGAGAGCGCCAGCCGCGTCCGCACCGGACAGGCGGTGAACTTGCCGGAAATGTCGCGAGCCCGGCAGGTGAAGGTCTTCGAGGGCCAGAACGAGCTGATCGCCATCGCCACCCGCATCGCGGGCACATTATTCCATCCAAAGGTAGTTCTAGCTATTTAGCTAAACTCCATAAAAACAGCATGATACACAGAGCTACTGATGTATTAGGTGATGCTACGCTACGGCTGGTGCAGGGGACGTCGTGGGAGGGCACGGCTTTTTAGCCGTGCCATTTGGGTCGCCTGGGACTCGGGCTTCAGCCGCTGAGGCCCTGAGGGAATGATCGCAACGACTAGGTCTAATCCCCAACCGCTACCGCCCTGGACGTGAGGGTTCTCG
>DASUBK010000350.1:0-4980 GCA_035763305.1 Terriglobales bacterium
ACACGCCTTTTTTCAATCTTCAATATTCAATTTTCATTTTCTTCTCCTCTGCCTCTGTGCCTGCCTGTTGAGTTTTCCATAAAATAGATCCATGAAGCGCTCCGGCATCGCCGATCTTCCCCTGCACGGCGGCCGCGTCCCGCCGTGGCTGGCGGAGCGCATGACCCGTCTGGGCACGGCGATCTGCGAGAGCGTGCTCTACCACTACGGCGCGCCGGAACTGCTCTCCCGCCTCAGCGATCCCTTCTGGTTCCAGGCCCTCGGATCGGTGATGGGCATGGACTGGCACTCCTCCGGCATCACCACCTCCGTCATGGGCGCCCTCAAGCGCGGCCTCAATCCGCGCTCGCAGGAGCTGGGAATCTACGTCTGCGGCGGCCGCGGCAAGCACTCCCGCCAGACTCCCGCCGAGCTGCGCGCCGTCGCCGAGAAAACCGGCGCCGACGGCGAATCCCTGGTGCGCACCAGCCGCCTCGCCGCGCGCGTCGACAACAACGCCATCCAGGACGGCTTCCAGATTTACCTGCACACCTTCGTGCTCAGCGCGGCGGGAGAATGGGCCATCGTGCAGCAGGGGATGAACGAGGACAGCGGCATGGCGCGGCGCTATCACTGGCATTCGGCGGCGGTGCGCGACTTCGTTCGCGAGCCGCACTCCGCAATCGTCGGCGAGAACCAGGGCACCATCCTCAACCTGGTGGACGCCGCGGCCGGCACGGCGCAGCAGGCCATGCTCGACATCGTCCACCAGGACCCCGACAAGATGCTGGGCGAAATTCGCCACCTCGTTATGCCGGCGCACCACGAGGTTCGCGAGGCGGACGTGGACCTGAAGCGGCTCGGCGCGGTGCTGGCCCTGGCTTATGAGCGCGATCTGCGCGACTTCGCTTCCCTGCTGCTCACCGAAAGCCTCGGCCCGCGCACCCTGCAATCGCTGGCGCTGGTCGCCGAGGTGGCGCACGGAACGCCCAGCCGCTTTGCCGATCCGGCGCGTTTCTCCTTCGCCCACGGCGGCAAGGACCGCCACCCGTTTCCCGTTCCGTTAAAGACGTACGACGAGACGCTGGGTGTGTTGCGCCGCGGCCTGGAAGCAGCGAAACTGGGCGATGCGGAGAAGATGGACGGATTCCGCCGCCTCGACGCCTTCGCGCGCAACGTCGAGCGCGCCTACGATCCCAAGGCCGACCTGAAGAAGACCATCGCGCACGAGAACGCGATCTCGAAGTCGCTCGACGGCCGCAGCGTCTTCGACGACAAGCCGCGACGCTCGCGGCGGAGCCAGCTGTCGCTGTTCCCTTCCGAGTCGCCTTCCCATTGAGAAAAACCTAACGCGGAGGACGCGGACGACGCGGAGGCTCTCTTTTCTTTCTACTCCTCCGTCTCCTCCTTGTCCCCGCGTTGAGTGTTAAGCGGCTGGCCCTTGGATAGTTACCAGACCCGCCGAACTCCCCGCCGCACCCCTTCCAGAACCGCGCCATAGACAAGGTGCGACGCCAGCGCGTAGGCGTGCGTCGAGAGCGGCGACTTCTGCGGCGGCTGTGAAAGGCCCAGCGCCGGGACGGCGATCTCGTCCGCGCCCACGAACACCGCCGCTCCGTACGGCAGACCAAAACCGGTGCGCGCCTTGGGCGTGAGTTCGTTGACCGCGCCATACGCTGCGCCGACGAGGCTGCCGAAAGCGTAGTGCACGACCGGGCCGCCGCGTTTCTTCTCTTCCCGCGACAGGTGCCGCCCCAGCACCGGTTGCACCACCCGGTCCGCGGTCTTCATGGTGGCGTCGTCGCTTTCTTCGGAGCTCTGCTGCTGTCCGCCCGCGCCGTCGCTCGCGACTTCTTTCGCCTTGCTCCACGCCGCCTGGAACTGGTTCATCGCCCAGGAAGCCACCAGTCCGCCGGCCGCGCCGGCCGCCACGCCCTTCAGCATTCTTCTTTGTCTGCGCCGCATGAAACCTTCTCCTGCAGGATTTCGATTGCGCGCCGCGACGCTGAGATGTGTGCCTCCCCGGCAAGAAAGTGCACCACCACAAAGGACACGAAGGTCACCAAGGATTATTTTTTTACTTTCTCCTTGGCGACGTTCGTGTCCTTTGTGGTGCAGCGGCTCCTCTGCTGGGTGTTGGAGATGCCGCCGCGATGCGATATCCTTCCCCGCTCTCTCGGAGGCACATTCGACATGCACTCTAAGCGCTTTTCCCTGCGCTTCTCCGTCCTCGTCATTGTCCTGATTTCCTCCTTCAGCCTGGCCCAGCAAATCACGCCCCAGCTGTACGGCGGGATGAAGTGGCGCGGCATCGGCCCCTATCGCGGCGGCCGCACCAAGGCGGGCGTGGGTGTCCCTTCGCAGCCCAACGTCTTCTACATCGCGGCGGTGAACGGCGGGGTGTGGAAGACCGACGACTTCGGCCGCACCTGGACACCGATCTTCGACCATGAACCCACAGGCTCGGTCGGATCGATCGCGGTCGCGCCCTCCAATCCGAACGTCATCTACGTCGGCAGCGGCGAGGGACTGCACCGTCCCGACTTGTCGTGGGGCGATGGAATCTACAAATCCACCGATGCCGGCAAGACCTGGACCCATCTCGGCCTGCGCGACGGCCAGCAGATTCCGCAGATCGCCGTCGACCCGCACGATCCCAACCGCCTGTTCGTCGCCGTGCTCGGCCACCCCTACGGGCCGAACAAGGAGCGCGGCATCTACCGCTCCACCGATGGCGGGCAGACCTTCCAGCCGGTGCTGCAGAAGGACGAAAACACCGGCGGCTCGGACGTGCAACTCGATCCCTCCAACCCGCAGGTCGTCTACGCGGCGATGTGGGAGGCGCGCGAGGGCCCGTGGGAGAACGGCTCGTGGGCGGGCAATAACGGCGGCGTCTTCAAGTCCACCGACGGCGGCAACACCTGGAATCCCATCATGAACGGCCTGCCTAAGGACTTCGTGCAGGCCAACATCGGCATTGCCCCCGGCAATCCGCGACGTATCTTTGTCAGCCTCGCCTCCGGGCGCAACAACCTTGGCATCTACCGCTCCGACGACGCGGGCGCCAGTTGGATGAAGATCACCAACGATCCCCGCCCCGCCGCGCGCATCGGCGGCGGCGATCTGCCGGTCCTGCGCGTCGATCCCAAGAACCCGGACATCGTCTATTCCGCCAGCGTGGTGACCTGGAAATCCACCGACGGCGGCAAGACCTGGACCGGCATCCGCGGCGCGCCCGGCGGCGACGATTACCAGAACATCTGGATCAATCCCACCAATCCCGACATCATCCTCATCCCCAGCGACCAGGGCGCCATCATCACCGTGAACGGCGGGCGCACCTGGAGTTCCTGGTACAACCAACCCACCTCGCAGATGTACCACATCGGTGTCGACAACGCTTTCCCCTACCGCGTGTGCAGCGGGCAGCAGGAGAGCGGCTCCGCCTGCGTCTCCAGCCGCGGCGACGACGGCATCATCACTTTCCGCGAGTGGCACCCCGTCGGCGTGGAGGAATACGGCTACGCCACGCCCGATCCCAACGACCCTGACATGGTCTACGGCGGCAAGCTCACCCGCTACGATCGCCGCACCGGGCAGGTGCAGAACATCTCTCCCCGGCCGCTGCGCGGGCCCGACTTCCGCGTGGTGCGGACGCAACCGGTCATCTTCTCGCCCACCGATCCCAAGACGCTGTACTTCTCCTCCAACGTTCTGTGGAGCACGCACGACGGCGGCATGAACTGGGAGAAGATCTCGCCTGACTTGTCGCGCAAGACCTGGCAGGTTCCGGCGAATGTCGGCAAGTACAGCAGCGAGCAGTCGGCGCAGCCCACCGATCGCGGCGTGATCTATGCGGTTGCGCCTTCGCCGGTGGACGGCAAGGTAATCTGGGCCGGCACCGACGACGGCACCATTCACGTCACCACCGATGGCGGCGCCAACTGGAACGACGTCACGCCGCCGCAGCTCGGACCCTTCTGGAAGGTGTCGTTCATCGATGCCGGCCACTCCGACGCGGCCACGGCCTACGCCGCCATCAACACCATCCGCCTCGACGATCCCCGCCCGCACATCTACCGCACGCACGACGGCGGCAAGACGTGGACGGAAATCACCAACGGCATCCCCGCCAACGAGAACACCAACGCGGTGCGCGAGGATCCCAGGAAGAAGGGCCTGCTCTTCGCCGGCACCGAGCGCGCGGTGTACGTGTCGTTCGACGACGGCGACCACTGGCTGCCGCTGCGCCAGAATATGCCTGCCTCGTCGGTGCGCGACGTCATGGTGAAGGACGACGATCTCATCGCCGCCACGCACGGCCGCGGCTTCTGGATTCTCGACGACATCACCCCGCTGCGGCAGATTTCCACCCAGATGATGAGCGGGCCGGCCTACCTGTTCGCGCCCCAGGTCGCCACCCGCGTGCGCTGGGACATGAACACCGACACGCCCATCCCGCCCGACTACGCCGCCGGCCAGAACCCGCCTGACGGCGCCATCATCGATTACTACATCAAGAGCGGCTCCGGCCCGGTCACGCTGGAAATCCTCGACGCCGGCGGCAATGTCGTGCGGCGATACTCCAGCAACGACCGCGTTCCGCCGGTCGATCCCATGCTGGCGGTGCCCAAGTACTGGCCGCGCCCGGAAACCGCGCTGCCGGCGGACGCCGGCATGCACCGCTGGACGTGGGACCTGCGCTACCCGCCCATGCCCGAGCCCACGCGCCGCGACTATCCCATGCAGGCCGTCTACGAGAACACGCCGGTGTCGCCGACCGCTCCCTGGGCGATGCCCGGTCAGTACACCGTGCGGCTCACCGCCGGCGGTCAGACCTACACCCAGCCGCTCACCGTCCGCATGGATCCGCGGGTGAAAACCTCGCAGGCCGATCTGCAGCAGCAGTTCGATCTCGCCAAGCCGCTCTACCAGGCGGCGATGACCCTGGCGCCGGCAACTTCGCAGTTGAGCTCGATTCGCGCCCAGGTCCGCCAGTTG
>DASUBK010000351.1:0-6721 GCA_035763305.1 Terriglobales bacterium
TACCAGGAACAACACGCGACGGCGAATTTCGCCGCGGTCGGGCCGGAGCCACAGTCCCATCGCCGCGAACGCCAACCCCACCGCGATACAGAAACCGTAGAAGCCGAGAAAGAGGTAGCGGTTCAGCAGCAGGGGGGCAGCGAAAGCGGCCGCCAGCCCGCCGGAGGGTCCCACCTGTCGCGCCAGGTACAGCATTCCCAGGCCAAGCACCAGCACGGCCACGCACGCCAGCAGCTTTTCCGCCATCGCCGGCGAAACCACCTGCAGCAGCGCCATAAGAATGTAGGCGTGCAACGAATACGGCGGGAACGGCCGCGCGATGTGGAAGTCGGCGGCATACAGCGGCGAGCCCTTGATCAGGCTGGCGGCCACGTCGGCGTAATAGACATGCACCGGGCCATCCTGCGTGGGAAAGATCGGCAGGCTGAGAATCCAGCCGCACAGGATGGCAAGCAGCACGAAGAAAACGTAGTAGGAGTAGCGCGATTCGCCCGGATGGCTCTTCATTGATTATGGTCGTTCCAAACCTACCACCGAGACGCCGTAACACCGAGTCGTAGGGAAGGTTCCTCGTGTCTCGGTGATGCATTCGGCCAGTCCAATCGCCAATGCACCCCATCCGATCGCCAGATCACCCGATGCGCCATTGCACCCCGGCAGGCCGCCGTTTAGCATGAATCCATGGGCACGACCACGGCGCCTCCGGCAAGCAGGACGAGAAAGAAGCCGCGGCTCTGTTTCGGCGAGATTCTCGCCTTCGCCTACGACACCTTCTCCGCCAACAAGGTCCGCTTCGCCCTGACCGCCCTCGGCATGGTGATCGGCACCGCTTCGCTGATCCTGGTGGTGACCATCGGCCTCACCGGCAAGCAGTACATCCTGGGCCAGATCCAGGCCATCGGCGCCAACATGATTTACTCCTACTACGAGGGCGGCGGCAGCACCAACGTCACCCAGCAGGACCTGCTCACCATCGACGACATGCGCGCGGTGCGCGAGCAGGTGCCCGGCATCTCCGCCTCGTCCCCCGAGGTGGACCTCTACAGCCGCGTCCCGGTGCCCGGCGGCAAGGAGCGCGATGTGCTGGTGCTGGGCGTCTCCCACGAGTACCAGCAGGTGCGCAACCTGCAGGTGCTCGCCGGGCGCTTCTTCGACGGCGACGATACCCAGGCGCGCAACAAGGTGGCCATGCTCACCCAGGCGCTGGCCACCAAACTGTACGGCGGCCAGGACGCCGCCATCGGCCGCGATCTCAAAATCAACGGCCTGCCCTTCACCGTGGTCGGCACGTTCAAGGAGCGGGTGGAAACCTTCGGCCAGTCGGAAATCGCGACTGACACCATCCTCATTCCCTACACCGTCGCCTTCTACTTCACCGGCAACGACACGGTGAAGCAGTTGTTCTTCTCCGTCGGCGACTCCGCCGACGTGCCCCGCGCCACCGACCAGATCAAGCGAGTCCTGCAGGCGCGCCACCGGCCGGAGTCGGTCTACCGCGTCGAGAACCTGACCCAACTGCTGGAAGTCGGCGCCAAGACCGCCAACGCGCTCACCGCGGTGCTGATGTTGATCTCCACCGTGACCCTGCTGGTCAGCGGCGTCGGGATCATGAACATCATGCTGGCGACGGTGAGCTCGCGCATCCGCGAGATTGGCATCCGCAAGGCCATCGGCGCCACCAACGCCGAAATCAAGTACCAGTTCCTCGCCGAGGCGGTATTCATCTCGCTCACCGGCGGCCTGGTGGGCATGACCATCGGGCTGGCGATTCCCTTCTCGGTGCGCTTCCTCACCAGCTTCCGCATCCCGATTTCCGGGCTGTCGGTGATCATCGCCATCGTGGTTTCGACGCTGGTGGGGGTGCTTTTCGGCACCGTGCCAGCCACCCGCGCCGCGCACCTCGACCCGGTCGAAAGCCTGCACTACGAGTAGTTGCAGGGACAGGATACGAGTAAGGTCGCGTCCGAGTTGGCAGATTCGTTCTTCCGGGGTGATGCAGTGGTTTGCAACTTTCAACTCCGGCCGCGAGCACAAACACCCCGAAAGTTGACGAAGCAGTCAACCACCCGCGACGTCCCCAAAATTTCCTGTCTGCCATTCTTCCCAATTTGGAACTTGGGCATGCGGAGCAGCCGCAGGTGTGAACCGCCGATAAATATCCTGCTGCCATTTGCGGCCTTACCAGTCATTACCAATTCGTCATCAGCACGGAGACCGGTGTTCCCTCCGGTACAGGCCATGCACATGTATGCCATGTGCGTCACCGGCCATCCATGGCCGGTTGGCCTTTGTTGATACCCACTGGGCGGAATCCTACGGAAAGTCGTTGAAGGCCGGGCCACGTCTCCCGCGGGGGAGGCGAATACCCCGGTTGGCGCCGGCTTCCGCACACGATACGCGTCAGCAGGGAACTTGAGGAGACAAACGATGAATCAAACGATGCAGCGGTTCCTGAGAGCGAGCCTATGCGGGCTTGCGTTTCTTCTCGCGGCAGCCCCCTTGTTGCGGGCGGACGTCATTACGTTTGACGGCCTCGCCGACGGCACCATCATTGACACCTACTACGCGGGACTGACCTTCAACAACCCCGTGGGAGGGAGTATCTACGCTCGCACGACCACCGGGGCCGAGAGTGCTTCCAACGTGGTCTCGGTGCTCGCCACTGGTATCCCTGCCTATAGCGCCTATTATGGAGCGGTAGATGTATCGTTCGCCACGCTCCAGAGCACTGTCAGCATTGATGCCAGCCCCACGCTGCTTCCGGAGGGACTTGGCCAGATTCTTAACCGTCCTTACTTGCAGGCCTTCGACAGCAGTAACAATCTGCTGGGCACCGTCTATTATGCCGGCACTCTGCCTGGGGTTGGCGGCATCGGCCCCTACGAGACGTTGACCTTCACCTCGGCCAGCAACAATATCGCCAAGATGCGTTTTTCCGTCCAACAATCCCAGGGCGGGCTCAACGTCTACGGTTTCTTCGACAACCTGAGCTACGGCACGAGTGGACCTATCGAAGAACAGGTGCCGGAACCCAGCAGTTTGCTCCTCCTCGGCACCGGAGTCCTCTCCATGACCGGCGCCTTGCGGCGAAAGCTGCACAGGTAACCGCTAGCGTTGCATCATTCAGCCGCCGAACGTTGGCGGCTTTTTTGTTGCTTGTCCCAAGATCACCACGGCGCGAGCGCGTCCTGAGCGAAGCAACACCTAATCATGACACTGGGCGATGGCCCCGGCCTGCGCCTCCGCCCCGCCATGCACGCAGTAACGATCCAGATCGTTGGGAGCGAACACCGGTCCGGAAAAAGACTGCTTCACCCCGCTCAGGTACAGACCGACTTCGGCTGCGTCGTTGGGGGTGTAGTGATACAGCATCACGGATTTCACCTTTGCTTTGGCGGCCAACTCGCCGATAGTTTGCGCATTGAGGTGTTCCGCCTCCATGTGAGCGCGAAAGGCTTTGGTGCGCTCCGCCGGCCAGTGATTGCGCGCGGCCATGGAATTCACGAAGGCGAGCAGATGCGCCTGGTCGGGGAGCGACGCCTCCGCCACCAGCACATCGGCGCCTTGGGCCAGGCGCGCGACGGCCTCGCTCGGTCCCGTGTCACCAGTGAAAACGATCACCCCGTGCGGGGTTTCGACGCGGTAAGAATACGACTTCAACTGCGCGCGGTCGGCGGCCGGCATGAACGCGTAGTGCGTGTTCTCGACCGCGGTCACGCGAATCTTGTCGTCGCGAAAAACCAGTCCCTCGTGCTCGATTTCGTGCGTCACGAACGGATCGGCGACCGCGCCATTCACCATGCGGTATCCGGCGGGATTCTCGGCCACGAAGGGACGCACCGAGACGGTAATATAGCGAAACGCGTTGTCCACCAGTTCCTTGGTCTGCGGCGGCCCGTAGATCTGGATGGATTCCGCCGATCCCTTCAGATTCAGCTGAAACAAATCGTTGGCCATAACATCGGCGAGGCCGAGATCGTGATCGGAATGCAGGTGGGTGAAAAAGATGGTCTGCACCTGGTCCGACGGGATGCCGGCCTGCAACATGCGCTGCATGGTGCCCATGCCGCAATCCACCAGATACTGGCGGCCATCCACCACCAGCAACGTCGCCGGCTCGGAACGGTCCCGGTGCAGCGGCGGGCCCCCGGCCGTTCCCAGGAAGAGAATCTGGGTGCCCGCCTTCGGTTTTGCGCCGCCACCGGCCTGCGCGCCACAGCGGGCCGGACACAGCGCCACCAACAAAATCGCGGCGAGAGCCAACCGCGCGGTTCGCAAGCCGGAACAGAAGGTAGCCTCTGTCATCTCGCCTCTCTAGTGCTCCTCAAATTTCTGATCGATGACTCCTACACCAATCTGCTCCCCCTTCACCAGCGTGCGGTTGAAGAAGTCCGCCGCCGCGGCGTAGGCGTGCATCCAGCTCGACCAGCGCAGGAAGTCGTGAATCTCGTCCGGAAACACGATCTCCTCGAATGGCACCTTGCGGTCGCGCAGCCGCTCCGCCAAGTCCACCGTCTGCGAGAAGGGTACGTTGCGATCGTCATCGCCCTGGATCAGCAGCACCGGCGAGCGCCAGTGGTCCACCGAGGCGTTGGGCGACGACGAGAACGCCAGCTTCACCGCCTGCTCGTAATCCGGCGGCGCGCCCGCCGAGCGCTGCCCCGTCAGCTCGCCCCAATGCTCCAGGAACACCGACCAGTCGTGCACGCCGTGCAAATCCACGCCCGCCTTGAACAGGTCGGAGTTGCGCGCCAGTCCCATGGCGGTCATGTAGCCGCCGTACGATCCGCCCCACAACCCGATCTTCTGCGCGTCCACGTACGACAGGGTCTGCAGATACTTCCCCGCCGCGTAGAGGTCCTGGTACTCCGCGCCGCCGCGCCAGCCGCCGTTCGCCGGCTCGCGGAAGGCGCGCCCGTACATCGTGCCGGTGCGGTAATTGATCGACAGCACCACGTAGCCCAGGCTGGCCAGGTACTGATTCTCCGCGTAGGCATTGTGGTAGTAGTTCATGTAGTGAAAGCCGAGGATCATCTGCCGGATGGAGCCGCCGTGGATGAACACCAGCGCCGGCGCCTTGGCCGCGTGCTGCCGGGGCTCGAACAACTGCCCGTGAATCTCCCATCCGTCGGCTGATTTGAAGATCACCTGCTTCGGCTCGACCAGCTGCGCGCTGGGGAAATCCGCCGGCAACTGATCCTTGGCGATCATCTGCCGCCCTTGCGCCGTAAGGTGATACGGCATCGCCGGCGTGGTGCCGCTCGATCCCAGGCACGCGAGCGTGGTGCCGTCGCTCAAGACAATCGGCGCCCACTCGCTCGTCGTTCCGCTGCTGACCGCCGCCGGAGTGCCCCCGAAGACGCCCACCTTCCACAGGTGCCGCCGGTCGATATCGCCCTGGTTCGAGCTGTAGTAAACCGTCTGGTTGTCGGGCGCCAGCTCGACATCCTCGACTTCGAACTGTCCCGGCGTCAGCAGCATCTCCTTGCCGCCTTCCAGCGAGACCGAGTACAGGTGATTCCATCCGTCCTGCTCGGAGGAGAAGAGGATGCGATTGCCCGCCCAGTGGAAGCTGCGGTCCTCATAGAGCTCAGGCAGCGAGCTGTTGAGGTCGCTCCCGCTGTGCCAGATCTCGTGCCCCTGGCCGCTCTGCGCGTTTCCGATCCAGATGGCCCACGGCACCGGCCGCTGCGGAATCAATGGCTCCTTGCCCTCGACCCCGTGGATGCGCACGAACGCGACTTGCGCCCCGTCGGCCGACCAGCGCGGCATGCCGTCGCGATTGGTGCTCGGCGCCAGCCAGGTGATCGCCTGCTTGTCGAAGTCGTACACGCCGATGAACGCATGATCGCCGCGATCGCTGGCGAAGGCGAGCTTGCGGCCGTCGGGCGACCAGCGTGGCTCCTCCTGGCTGCCGCGGATGTACGCCAATTGCTTGGCCTGCTCCGCACCGCTCAGCGGCGCGAGCCACAACTGCTTGCGCGCCGCCCACACCGCGCGCATGCCGTCCGGCGAGATCTCCACGTCCTCGCACCCTTCTTCGCCGCACTCCATGGTGCCCAGCAGGCGCGGCTCGCCGGAGCCGTCCGCGTTCATCGCGAACACCTGCTGGTGCGGCTGCTTGGTGTTGCTGGTGGGATCGGCCACCTCGCCCTGCGGATTGGTCTCGCTGCCGCGCACGTACACCACCGTCGAACCGTCCGGCGTCAGGCGGAGGCTGGCGATAGGCGTGCCGTCGTCCGTGTAGTGCGTCACCTGCCGCGCGGCGAAATTCGGCGCGTCGGCTACCCACACGTTGCGCACGCCCTTGGCGTTGAACACCCACGCGATGCGATTGGATTTCTTCGCCGCCGTGAGTTGATCGGGGAAGGGCGAACTCATCACCTGCTCCAGGCTGAAGCGGCCCTGGGCGAAGGCGCAAGGCGCGAGGACAACCACGAGCGCGGCAGTGCACAACGCCGCGCGCAGAAGGAAGCGAATCTTGTTGCGTTTCATGGCGGAGAAAAACTACGCCACCGGGACCGCTTTGCACAAGTTTTCGCGGCATCGCATGTCCGCCAGCGAACACCGTCCGCGCTGGAACACTGTTCGCGGTGTTCGCATCTGCACGTTCTGCGTTCGCTTGCGAACGATTTTCGATAGTGGGGACGAACGCCTCCAGCCTTTGCTTACTGCCGCGATTTGCGCCCGTCGTAGGTTCGCGCAGGAACTTTTTGCACGC
>DASUBK010000352.1:0-10056 GCA_035763305.1 Terriglobales bacterium
AGCGAGTGGAAGATCACGATGTCGTCCACGCGGTTGAGGAATTCGGGACGGAAGTGCTGCCGCAGCGCTTCCATCACGCGCTCGTTGGCCTCCGTCCGGTCCTTCTCCTTAGTCCAGCTTCCTTTCACATCGAAGTCCTGCGGGGTCAGGAACGCGGAGCCGATATTCGACGTCATGATGATGATGGTGTTCTTGAAGTCCACTACCCGGCCCTTGCCGTCGGTGAGCCGGCCGTCGTCCATGATCTGCAGCAGCACGTTGAACACGTCCGGGTGCGCCTTCTCGATTTCGTCGAAGAGCACCACCGAGTACGGCCGGCGGCGCACCGCCTCCGTGAGCTGCCCGCCCTCTTCGTAGCCGACGTAGCCCGGAGGCGCGCCGATCAACCGCGCCACCGCGTGCTTCTCCATGTACTCCGACATGTCGATGCGAATCATGGCGTGCTCGTCGTCGAAGAGAAATTCGGCGAGAGCCCGCGCCAGCTCCGTCTTGCCGACGCCCGTGGGACCGAGGAAGATAAACGATCCAATCGGCCGGCGAGGATCGCTCAGCCCGGCGCGCGAGCGGCGGATGGCGTTGGAGACGCGCTCCAGCGCCTCGTCCTGCCCGATAACGCGCTGCCGCAGCCGATTCTCCATCTGCACCAGCTTCTTGACCTCGCCCTCGAGCATCTTGCTGACCGGAATGCCGGTCCACTTGCTCACGATGCGCGCGATGTCCTCCTCGTCCACTTCCTCCTTCAACATGCGCTGCGTCTTGCCGTCCGCCTGCGCGTTCAGCTTGTCGAGTTCGGCCTGGATCTTCGGCAGCTCGCCATATTGCAACTGCGCCGCGCGCTCGTAGTCGGCCTTGCGCTCGGCGGCCTGGACCTCCAGCCGCAACTGCTCCAGGCGCTCCTTCAACTCGCGGATGCGGCCGATGGAGCCCTTCTCCTGCTGCCAGCGGGCCTTGAGCTGGTTGGACTGCTCGCGAATCTGCGCCAGCTCCTTTTCCACTACGGCCAGCCGCTCGCGGGAATTGGGATCGTCTTCCTTCTTCAGCGCCTGGCGCTCGATCTCCAGGTGCGTGGCGCGGCGCTCCAGTTGGTCCACCTCGGTGGGCAGCGAATCAATCTGGATGCGCAGCGAGGCCGCCGCTTCGTCGATCAGGTCAATGGCCTTGTCGGGCAGAAAGCGGTCGGAGATGTAGCGGTGCGAGAGCGTGGCCGCGGCCACGATCGCGGAGTCCTTGATGCGCACCCCGTGGTGCACCTCGTAGCGCTCCTTGAGCCCGCGCAGGATGGCGATGGTGTCCTCGACATTCGGCTCGCCCACGAAGACGATCTGGAAGCGCCGCTCCAGCGCCGCGTCCTTCTCGATGTGCTTGCGGTACTCGTTCAGCGTGGTGGCGCCGATGGCGCGCAACTCGCCGCGGGCCAGCGCCGGCTTCAGCATGTTGCTGGCGTCGATCGCGCCCTCCGCAGCGCCCGCGCCGACAAGCGTGTGCAGCTCGTCGATGAAGAGCACAATCTGCCCCTGGCTGTCTTCGATCTCCTTGAGCACCGCCTTGAGGCGGTCTTCGAATTCACCGCGGTACTTGGCGCCGGCCAGCATCGCGCCCAGATCCAGCGACACCACGCGCTTGTTCTTGAGCACCTCGGGCACGTCGCCGCTGACAATGCGCTGCGCCAGCCCCTCCACGATTGCGGTCTTGCCAACGCCCGGTTCGCCGATCAGCACCGGGTTGTTCTTGGTGCGCCGCGACAGCACCTGGATCACGCGACGGATCTCTTCGTCGCGGCCGATGACCGGGTCAAGCTTGCCGCGCCGCGCCAATTCGGTCAGGTCGCGAGCATAGCGCTCCAGCGCCTGGAACTTGGCTTCGGGATTCTGGTCGGTGACCCGTGTCGAACCGCGCACCGCCTGCAGCGCCTTGAGAATCGCGTCGTACGTCGCGCCCTGCCGCGCCAGGACCTGCTGCGCCGCGTCGTTCTTCAGCTGCGCAATGGCCAGCAGCAGGTGCTCGGTGGAGACGTACTCGTCCTTGAATTTGTCGGCTTCCTTGAAGGCGGCGTCGAACAGCTTCTGTGCGGCCGGTGACAGCGACGGCTGCGCCGCCTCGCCGGAGACGCGCGGCAGGCGCGAGATCTCGCGGTTGGCCTCCGCCAGCGCCGCCTGCGGCCCAATGCCGATCTTCTCCAGGATCGGAGGCACGATGCCCTCGCGGTCCTCCAGCAGTGCCGCGAGAAGGTGCAGCGGCAGCGCCTCAGGATTGCCGTGCTCGGCGGCAAGTTCGCCGGCGCGCTGCACCGCTTCCTGGGCCTTGACGGTAAATTTGTCCCAACGAATAGTCATAAAACCAGCTTTCAGCCGCCAGCTCTCAGCTTGCGACGCCGGCGGCAGGTCCAATTTGTATGATTCCAAATTATGAAAACGGGGAGACGGCGCCTGCGCGTCTCCCCGCGATTCTCGTACCCACAAAGCTGATAGCTGATAGCTGACAGCTTCTTACGCCGCCTTGCTCTTGCCGGTCAGGGTCTTGGCCGGCTCGCCGACGTTGACCTTGATCTGCTTGGGCTTGGCTTCCGCCTTCTTGGGCAGGCTGATGTACAGCACACCATTGTGATAGTTGGCCTGCACGTTCTCCGCTTCGACGGTGTTGGGCAGGGTGAAGGAGCGCACGAACGAGCCGTAGCGCCGCTCGATGCGGTGGAAGTTCTCTTCTTTCTCGTCCTTCTCGAACCTGCGCTCGCCCTTGACCGTCAGGGTGTTGTTCTGGACCTGGATATCGATATCGTTCTGCTCGATGCCCGGCACTTCCATCTTCACCCGGATATCGTGTTCGTCTTCGTAAATGTCCACGGCCGGCACAAAGCCGGTGCTCATCAGGTTGTCCTCGCCGCGGGTTCCGCCCCAGGACTCCTGAAAGAGACGATTCATGCGGTCCTGCAGCTGACCCAGCTCACGGAAGGGATCCCAACGAACGATGTTCGACGACATGGCCTAAATCCTCCTTAGGAACGTAGCCCCGCTCCGGGGCGTTACTGATTTATCGTGTCACAAGCATAAAATCTTAGTGACTTACTGTCAAGTACAAAGATGCGCTACGGCAACATTGGTTGCATTATGCGTACGTCATGCATAAGCCTCCTGGTTTCAGTGTCTTAGGTTGAGTTCTGATCAGAGGGTTGACGCTCGACAGCCCTTAATGACTCGATGCTCGCCGCGGAAAAATGGGTGTGTGGATAGGCGGCGCGAATCAGACCTGCAAGATCAGGCATTTCAGGTAGCTGGTCTCCGGCACCGTGAGCAGGACGGGGTGATCCTGGGCCTGGCCGCGCTTTTCCAGCACGCGCGGGGAGCGGCGGGCGTCGGCGGCGGCCGATTGCAGCATCTCCAGGAACTCGCCTTCGCTGACGTGATAGGAGCACGAACAGGTCACCAGCACGCCCCCGGGGCGGAGCATCTTCAGCGCCCGCAGGTTCAGTTCCTTGTAGCCGCGCAGGGCCGAGCCGAGGTCCTTCTTCGACTTCGCAAACGCCGGTGGATCGAGAACGACGGTGTCGTACTGCTTCCCCGCCGACGCGTAATCCTTGAGCAGATCGAAGACGTTGGCCTCGATCCACTCCACCTCGCGCTGGTTGAGGGCGGCATTCTGATCGGCCACTTCCAACGCCGGCCGCGAGCTGTCTACCGCCGTGACGGAGTTGCAGGCGCGCGCCAGGTGCAGGGCGAAGCCTCCCTGGTAGGTGAAGGTGTCGAGCGCGTCGCCGCGGGCGTGGCGCTCGGCGGCGGCATAATTTTCGCGCTGGTCGAGGAAGGCGCCGGTCTTCTGCCCGGCCGCGGCATCGTAGTGAAACTTCACGCCGTTCAACGAGTAGACGGTGGTGGTCTTCTCGCCGAAGATCGCGCCGGTATCGCGCGGCGGCAACTGTTCCAGCTCGCGGATGCGCGGCTCGATCCGCTCGACCAGGGACAATTCGTGTGGCACGGGTCTGTGACCCGTGCCCCCCCGGCCACACAGTTCCTCCTTCAGCGTCTCCGCGATGACTTCGCGCACCGCCGGCGCGTCCATCGCCTGCGCCAGCACCTGCATGCTGAGCACGTCGTGGTAGCGGTCGATGATCAGACCGGGAAGAAAGTCGGCTTCGCTGAACACCAGGCGGCAGGCGGTGGTGTCGGGAGCGCTCTCCAGCAAACGCCGGCGATAGGCAATGGCGCTGCCCAGGCGGTCGCGCAACATCTCCAGCCACGCCTCCGCGGATACCGGGCCGCTGGAAATCATGCGCAAGGCGATTTGCGAGGAGCTGCTGTACAGCGCCGTGCCCACCAGGTTGCGCTGCTCGTCGCCCACACTGACCAGCGACCCCGGTTCGGCCGGTGGTTCGGACACGAGGTCGGAGCGATACACCCAAACGTGGCCGTGGCGCAGGCGCGCGGCAGCGCGACGGTTGATCACCGCGGTCGGAGTTGTCACAGCAGCTGCCGGCTTGACCTTGGGCATGGAATCAGAATAACAGCGGGCGTGAGGGCGGCTCGACCGGCGACTGGTGACTGGCTACTGGTGACTGGCCACTGTCGACTGGTGGCCGGCTTCCGCTTGCGCGGCGCGCAGATCGGAGTGCAGCTGGTCGAGCACGGTCCCGGGAATCTCCTGGCCGTACTCCTCGAGCTTCTCCACGTCGTCTTCGCCGTGCACGCGCAGGGCGTTCATGTAGATCTCGGGGAAGGCGCGGCTGAAGTCGCCCTCGCGCAGCACCGTGTCGCCGATCTTCCGGCCGGTGTGCGCGTCGTACACGCGGCGGGTGGATTCGCGCCCGCTCTCGAAGAAGATGAAGACCTCGCCCGCGTCCTCGTACTGCGGCACGTAGTACCAGCCGCGGCTGCCGTCGAATTTGTGGCTGCGCTTCTTGAAAAACGATTCCTGCGGCGCCTGCTGGTGCTGGGGATTGAAGTAGAGCACGCGCTGGCAGGAGTCGCAGAAGACCACGTGCTCGTTGGTGCGCACGTCGTTATAAACCTGCGGGCGCAGCATCACCTGGCAGCCGGAGCAGCGGTGGTCGATGGCCTCGGCCAGCCCGGTTCCGCGGTACTTGGAGACGCGATCGTACTGGCGCAGCGTACTCTCGTCGATCTTGGCGCGCAGCCCCTCGCGCTTCTGGTTCCACTCCGCGGCCAGCGCTTCGTCCTCCGCCGTCTTAGCCCGCGCCTGCTCTTTCTCTTTCTCGATCTTGACGGTCTCTTCCTTCAACACCCGCTCGGCGGCCTTGATGTCGGCCTGGCGGGCGTCCACGTCGAGCATGATTTCCAGGATTTTGTCCTCGAAGCCGCGAATGTCGTTTTCGGCAAACTCGACTTCGTGGGTGAGCGCCCGGTATTGCTCGTTGGTCTTCACCTCGAGCATCTGGTCGCGATACTTGGAGATTTTCTGGCGGCGGTCCTGAATCTCGGCTTCGTGCTTGCGGCGGGCGGCGTCGTCGGCCTTGAGTGCAGCCTGCGCCTTCTCCATCTGCCCCCTGGCGCCGGCCAGCTTCTGCTCGATGGCGGCCACGCGCTTGGGCAGTTCGGCGATCTCCGCGCGCAGGCGGGCGAGTTCGCGGTCGGCTTCCTGCAGGGCAATGAGGTTGGTTAAGTCAGGATTCATTACGGACTTAGCTAGATTGTAGCATCCGGAGTGAGTGGCACGGGTCTCTGACCCGTGTTCCCGGGTCGAAGACCCGGGCCACACATTCCTTGTCATGGTCGGCTATGTCACCGACGACCCGGTCTTGGCGTCGGCCACGGTGCTCACGCCCTTGCTGACCGCTTCGGGTTTGCTCTTGCCGGCCAGCAGTTGCCGCAGCACGAATTGCAGGATGCCGCCGTGCTTGTAGTACAGCGCCTCCTGCGGGGTGTCGATGCGCAGGGTGGCGGTGAACTCGGCCACTCCTCCCTCGGGATGCGTGGCCTTCACGGTCAATTTCTGCCCCGGCTTGTAGGTCTCGATCATGTCACGCAGTCCGGTGATCTCGAACACCTCCTCACCGGTCAGCTTCAGTGTCTCGGCATCGTCGCCGGAGTGGAATTGCAGCGGCAGCACGCCCATGCCGACCAAGTTGGAGCGGTGGATGCGCTCGAAGCTCTCGGCGATCACGGCGCGCACGCCCTGCAGCGCCGGTCCCTTGGCGGCCCAGTCGCGCGAGGAGCCGGAGCCGTACTCCTTGCCCGCCAGGATGACCAGCGGCACGCCTTCGGCTTTGTACTTCATGGCCGCGTCGTAGATGCTCATCACCTGGTTGTCGGGCAGGTGGCGCGTGAATCCGCCCTCGACCTCCGGGACCATGCGGTTGCGGATGCGCGTGTTGGCGAAGGTGCCGCGCATCATCACCTCGTGATTGCCACGGCGCGAGCCGTAGGAATTGAAGTCCTTGGGATTGACGCCGTGGGCAATGAGGTACTTTCCCGCCGGGCTGTCGGTCTTGATGGAACCCGCCGGCGAGATGTGGTCGGTGGTCACGCTGTGCCCGAGGATCGCCAGCACGCGCGCGCCCTTGATGTCGCGCACCTCGCCGGGCGTAACCGCCATCCCTTCGAAGTACGGCGGGTCTTTGATGTACGTGGACTTGGCGTCCCAGGCGAAGGTCTCGCCGTGGGGAACGTCGAGACTCTGCCAGCGCTCGTCGCCCTTGTACACGTCGGCGTAGGTACGGCGGAACATGCCGCCCTCGATCACCCGCATGGTATCGGCAACTTCCTTCGCCGTCGGCCAGATGTCGCGCAGGTACACCGGCTTGCCCTGGCGGTCCTTGCCCAGCGGGTCCTTGTCGAGATCGATGTCCACCGTTCCCGCCAGCGCAAAGGCGACCACCAGCGGCGGCGACATCAGGTAGTTGGCTCTAACTTCAGAGTTAATGCGGCCTTCGAAATTGCGGTTGCCGGAAAGCACCGAAGCGACCACCAGGTCCTGCTCCTGGATCACCTCGGAGACATCGGAGGGCAGCGGCCCGCTGTTGCCGATGCAGGTGGTGCATCCGTATCCGACCAGGTTGAAACGCAGCTTTTCCAAATACTGCGTGAGCCCCGCGGCCTTGTAGTACTCGGTCACAACCTTGGAGCCGGGCGCGAGCGAGGTCTTCACCCACGGCGGCGTGCTCAGACCTTTCTCCACCGCTTTCTTGGCGAGCAGGCCCGCGGCCAGCATGACCGAGGGATTCGAGGTGTTGGTGCAACTGGTGATCGCCGAGATCACCACGCTGCCGTGCCCGAGGTAGCGGCGCAGGTCCACGTTGATCGCCTGGTCGGTGGCCGGAGCCTCTGCGTCCTCGACTCCGACTGCGGTGGGGCTGCCGCCCTCACCCTCCCAGCGCACCAGTTGCTTGTCCGCCTTGGCCGAAGCGCCCGGGCGCAACAGCGTGGGCAGGGCCTGCTCGAACGACTTGCCGATCTGGGTCATGCGCACGCGGTCCTGCGGACGCTTGGGACCGGCGACACTGGGCTCGACCGAGGCCAGATCGAGATGCAGGTTGGTGGAGTAGTTGGCTTCCGGCACGCTGCCGTCGTGGAACAGGCCCTGCTCCTTGCAGTAGGCCTCCACCAGCTTGACCTGCTCTTCGCTGCGCCCGCTGAGGCGCAGGTAGCGCAGCGTCTCGTTGTCGATGGGAAAGATGCCGCAGGTGGCGCCGTACTCCGGCGACATGTTGCCGATGGTGGCGCGATCGGCCAGCGGCAGATGCTGCAGGCCGGGGCCGTAGAACTCGACGAATTTCCCCACGACGCCTTCCTTGCGCAGCATCTCGGTGATGGTGAGCACCAGGTCGGTGGCGGTCGCTCCTTCGCGCAATTGCCCGGTCAGTTTCACGCCCACAACCTGCGGAATCAGCATGGAGACCGGCTGGTTCAGCATGGCGGCCTCGGCCTCGATGCCGCCCACGCCCCAGCCCAGCACGCCGAGGCCGTTGATCATGGTGGTGTGCGAGTCGGTGCCGACCAGCGTGTCGGGATAGGCGAGGGGCTTGTCGCCGCCGGTAGTGAAGACCACGCGCGCCAGGAACTCGAGGTTCACCTGGTGCACGATGCCGGTGTCGGGCGGCACGATGGCGAGGTTCTTGAACGCGCCCTGCCCCCAACGCAGGAAGGCATAGCGCTCCTGGTTGCGCTGGAATTCGAGGTCGGCGTTGCGTTGGAAGGCGCGCGCGCTGCCGAACTCGTCCACCTGCACCGAGTGGTCAATGACCAGCTCCGCCGGCTGGATGGGATTGATGACGTTGGGATCGCCGCCCAGCCGCTGCACCGCATCGCGCATCGCCGCCAGGTCCACCACCGCGGGGACGCCGGTGAAATCCTGCAGCAGCACGCGCGCCGGCATGAAGGCGATTTCCTGGGTCGAGACCGTCGGACCATCCCAGGCCGCCAGCGAGCGAATGTCGTCTGCCTTGACTGCCTTGCCGTCTTCGTGGCGCAGCAGATTTTCCAGCAGGATGCGCAGCGAATAGGGCAGGTGGGTGGTGCGGATGCCCTGCTTGTCGAGCGCGTCGAGGCGATAGATGGTGTACTCGCGCCCGCCGGCGCGCAAGGAGGAACGGCTGCCGAAAGAATTTGTCATATCAGTCCCACTGCCGAGGAGTTAAGGTTTGGCAATCAGGCGAAGCGCGCACCAGGCGAGTTCCCGCCGTAACCGCAACCTTTCAGTGTAAAACTCAAAGCAAGGTTTGGTAAGGGCGAAAGTTCTCCCCGGAACTCTTGTCGCACCACGACGCACGCCGCGGCTGTGCCCGAAGTCACATCCGGCTGTGACCTTCCCGTATGATGGCGGCATGCAGCGGCTCACGCCCTACATCCGCGAGAAGGTTCCGCACGGCAGTTACACCGCTTCGTCCTGCGCGGTGTGGTGTTTCGACGCGCGCTTCGGACGCCTGGCGCGCCTTTTCGAGAGCTACCAGAGCGCGCCGGTAGACTTCGTGGCCGTGGCCGGCGGCGCCAAGGCCATTGCCGACGGCGGCCCCAGCGCCGCTTACGTTCTCGAGCAGGTGGCGGCATCGCTCCGCCTGCACCATCCCGGAGAGATCGTGCTCATGGTGCACGAGGACTGCGGCGCCTACGGCCGCCGCTTCGCCTCCGAGGATGAGACCCGCGACTTCTTCCTCGCGCAACTCGACCAGGCGGCCCAGGCGGTCGACGATTTCCTGAAGAGCGGCGGTACTGCGGGGGTCAAGGTTCGGAAGATTTACGCCGACTTCAACGGCCTGTGGGAAGCGCCGTAAACGCCGCGCTCACTTGGCGCGCAGCAACAGCACGGGAACGCTGACGCTGTGCTGCACCCGGCTGGCGGTGGTCCCGAGAAAAATGTCGGCCAGAAACCTGTGGCCGTGCGTGCTCATGGCCACCAGGTCGCAACCCTTCTGCTGGATCCAGGAGACGATCTCCTTCACCGGATCGCCGTAGGCAAGCTGGGCCTCGGCCGAGATGCCGGCAGCCACAAATTCCTGCCGGACTTTCTCCAGGTACGCCGTATCTTCCCGGATCTCCGGGCTGACTGCATCGCGCTGGTAGGTGCGCGCGGCCCAGCCGTCAGCTACATGCAGCAAGACCACGCGGCTGTGCGCGAGATGCGCGAGTTGCTTGATGTGCTCAATGATGGCGCGATCGGTCGGCGTACTGTCCAGCGTCAGCAGGATGGTGTCGTACATGGCTGTTTCGTCTGGCGGAATTATGCCCCGGCCAGCACCCGCCACGCAGTACGAATCGCCTCCGGCAAGCCGTACAGGTCCATGGCGGTAATCAGCAGCGCGCTGCCCCAGCCCGCCAGCAGCAGCAAGCCGCCGATCTTCCACTCGCCCATGCGGCGGCGCGAACTGGTGAAGTGCAGCAGGGGAAACATGGCGAACGGCAACTGCAGCGCCAGCACCACCTGGCTCAGCGTCAGCAGGTCGGTGACACTGCTCTCCCCGCGGAGGCCGATGACGAGCACCGCCGGAAGAATCGCCAGAGAACGCGTGATCAGGCGCCGCACCCAGGGTTGCAGCCGCCAGCGCATGAAACCTTCCATGACCACCTGGCCGGCGAGCGTCCCGGTGATGGTGCTGCTCTGCCCCGCCGCCAG
>DASUBK010000353.1:0-27393 GCA_035763305.1 Terriglobales bacterium
TTGCCTTCCAGAAGTGCTCCGACTGCCACCGCGACATCCACGGCGGGCAATTCCTGAAGCGCGCCGACGCCGGCCAGTGCTCCTCCTGCCATACGGTCGAAGGCTTCAAGCCGGCGAAGTTCGGGCTGGCCGAACACAAAACGACGGCGTATCCGCTGGAAGGCAAGCACGCCGCGCTGAAGTGCGACAGCTGCCATATCCCCGCAGGCGCGGCGACGCTGTACCGCATCAAGTTTGGGCAATGCGTGGATTGTCACAAGGACGCGCACGGCGGGCAGTTCGCCGCGGCGCCCAACCTCAATCGCTGTGAAGGCTGTCACACGGTGCATGGGTTCCAACCCTCAACCTTTACCCTGGCGCGGCACCAGGCGTCGAAGTTCCCCTTACACGAGTCGCACATGGCGGTGGCCTGCAATGAGTGCCACCGGCCTTCGGACGAACCGGCGGCAGCGAAACTCGTCCGCTTCCGCTTCGGCGACAACTCTTGCACCCAGTGCCACCAGGACCCGCACGGCGGCCAGTTCCGCGAGCGCATGATTGCCGTTGGCACGGGCGGTAAAGCGAAGGGATGCGAGGCATGCCATTCCTTGAAGTCGTGGAAGGAGCTGTCATCCTTCGATCACGCGGCGACCAAGTTCCCGCTACTGGGCTCGCACCGCGCCGTGGCCTGCGCCGACTGCCACCGTCCGGCGAATATGGAAGTCAGCCTGGCCAAGGCCGACTTCCGCTCCGCTCCCACCGAATGCGAGGGCTGCCACAAGGACCCGCACGGCGGGCAGTTCAAGCTGGCGGGCGTGGCTGAGCGCTGCGCCTCCTGCCACAACACGAACAAGTGGCGGCCTTCGCTTTTCGACCATGATCGCCGCACCAAGTTTCCCCTGCAAGGCGTGCACAAAAACGTAGCGTGCGAGCGTTGCCATACCGGCACCCGCCTGGTGAATGGCGCGAAGGTGCTGTTCTATAAGCCGACGCCTGTCGAATGCGCCTCCTGCCACGGCGCCAATGGGAAATCGTCGAGCGACTGAACGGCGTCGCTGTTGAATTCTTCGACAGCAGGAACTTTTTTCTACCGAGCGCGACGTTTTTTCCGCACCTAACGTTCATGCTCGGGTTTTAACTACACCGATACCTTCGTCATAAGAGTCCCAGGGACCGCTCGTACATGGGACTCCGTAATCTTTCCTGCCCCGCATCAAGACCGCAAACTGTAACGGCGATGCAATTGCACTCATAGAACTTCCTGTTTGCCGGCTTCCTACCGTTCTTCTCCGGCGCGGGTGAGCGCCGAAGGCATTCATCAGCAGCAGTCATAAGCAGTACGGGCCGAACCTGGGGCAGTCGAATCCATTTGGAAAGTGGAAAGCGCTTGGTTTCGACACTCCTAATCCAGCTGATCTTCGTGCTGCTGATGCCGCAGGCCGCCGCGCCGCGCCAGGGCGCCGCTATGACCACGCGCAGCCCGCATGGCGCGCTGAATATTCCCTGCCAGAATTGCCACACCTTCACCGGCTGGAAGCCCATCCGCAGCGTGCCGGAATTCGACCACAACAAGACCCGCTATCCCCTGCGCGGCCTGCACAAGAGCGTGGCCTGCACCGGGTGCCACACCAATCCGGTCTTCAGCAACGTGGGCAACAAGTGCGCCGACTGCCACGCCGACATCCACCGCCGCCAGATGGGCGCGCAATGCGAGAGCTGCCACAGCGTGAACGGCTGGATGGTGTCGATGAAGTCTGTCGAGCAACACCAGAACCGTTTTCCGCTGGTGGGCGCGCACGCAGTGACCGCCTGCGACTCGTGCCACAAGGGAGCGGCCTCCGGGCAATTCCAAGGGCTGTCGACGGACTGCATCAGCTGCCACATGAACTCCTACCTGGCGACGAAATCGCCCAGCCACAGCGCGCTGGGATTCCCCACCGATTGCCGCCAGTGTCACAGCACCATGGATACCTGGGCGGGCGCGCGCTTCGATCACGCCGCTATGACCGGCTTCGCGCTGACCGGAGCGCACGCGCAACTGGAGTGCACCGCCTGCCACGTCGGCGGCAAATACCAGGGAACGCCCACCACTTGCATTACTTGCCACCAGGCGGACTTTAACGGCACCAAGGACCCCAACCACCCGCAGGCCGGCTTCCCGCAGACCTGCGCGCAGTGCCACAGCACTACCACCTGGCTGGGGGCGAAGTTCGACCACAACGCCCTGACCGGCTTCGCGCTGACGGGCGCGCACGCACAACTGGAGTGCACTGCCTGCCACGTCGGAGGCCACTACCAGGGAACGCCGACCAACTGCATCAACTGCCACCAGGCGGACTTCAACAACGCCAAGGATCCCAACCACGCGCAGGGCGGCTTCCCGCAAACCTGCGCGCAGTGCCACAGCACCACCACCTGGCTGGGAGCGAAGTTCGACCACAATGCCGTGACCGGTTTCGCCCTCACCGGCGCGCATGCCACCGTGGCCTGCACGCAATGTCACATCAACGGCCGCTACGCGGGAACGCCCAAGGATTGCGCCTCCTGTCACCTGACGAACTTCCAGCAGACTACCAATCCGAACCACGCGGCCGTTGGTTTCCCCACCGACTGCTCCATCTGCCACAGCACCACCAGTTGGCAGGGCGCCAATTTCAATCACGCCACCACCGGCTTTGCCCTGACCGGCGTGCACGCCACGCTGGCCTGCTCGTCGTGCCACACCGGCGGAACTCTGGGCGCCTCCAACACCGCCTGCGTCTCCTGCCACCTCAAGGACTTCAACGGCACCACCAATCCGAACCATGTGGCGTCGAACTTCCCGCAGCAATGCGAGGTGTGCCACAGCACCGCGGCATGGCAGCCGGCCAGCTTCAATCACAACAACACTCCCTTCCCCCTGACCGGGGCGCACGTGAGCGTGGCCTGTACCAGTTGCCACATCAACGGGCAATACGCGGGCACGCCGACCGACTGCTACTCCTGCCATAAGGCGGATTACACGGCGGTCAGCAATCCCAACCACGTAGCCGCCGGCTTCCCCACCACCTGCCAGACCTGCCACACCACCACCGCGTGGGCGGGAGCGACGTTCAATCACACCTGGTTCCCGGTGCCGCACAAAACGGCGCGGCTGTGCAGCGACTGCCACACCAATCCGTCGAACTACACCATCTTCCTGTGCACCAACTGCCACACTCAGGCGACGACCAACCAGCAGCACTCCGGCGTGAAGGGATACGTGTGGAACAGCACCAACTGCTACTCGTGCCACCGGAATGGAAGCGGCGGATAAGGCCATGATCACGCGAGCGTATTTCCAGTGGCGACGAGCGGCTCCGATGACGGTGCTGTGCGTGCTCTCGCTCGCCGGCGCGACCGCCTTCGCGCAGGAGGTCTCGCTCGGCGAACTGGCGCGGCGGGCTCGGCAAGCCAAGCAGGCCCAGCCACAGACCTTCGCAGCCGCACCGGCACAAACCTCGTTGGCCGACCAGGCGCGGCGAGCGCTGCAGCACCAGAATCAACCGGCTGCGGCCGATGCCTCGTCGTTAGGTGAGCAGGCGCGCCGTTTGCGGGCGGAAAAAGCTCCCGCCATGACGATGGCATTCCTGCCGTTGCGACGCGCACAGCATTTCGACATCGCCGTGGCCGCGCCGGAGGTGTTGCCGGTCGTCGTGGCACATGCTCCAGAAGCGCCGCAGCCGCAGACCGCAGTTACGACCATGCCTGTGCAGCCGATCGTCGTTGCGCAGGCTCCGCCGCAGCCGCAAGCACAGCCGGTTGTGGTTGCAAGCCAACCGCAGCCCGCCGCAGTCGCGCCTCCGCAGGTTGCAGCAGCACCGCAGTCGTCACCCTCGGTCCAGCCGGGGCAAGTGGTTGCGGCGCCGGTCGAATCCGGCAATTCGACCGTCTCAACCGGGCCGCCACCGCCGCAAGACAGCGCGGTTGCGGGTGCGGTGAACGTGCAAACCGAATTCAAGATCAAATACGTCAGCGAGGACGTCGTCTACCTGAGCAGCGGGCGCAGCGCCGGTCTCGCCGAGGGAATGAAGCTGACTATCCGGCGTGCCGCGATGGACGCGAACGGCGCCGCGAACGACGTGGCGCAATTGGAAGTCGTGTCGGTCGCCGCTACCTCGGCGGTATGCGAAATCAAGCACGCCTCCGGCGAGATTCGTGCCGGCGACTTCGCCTACCTGGGAGAGAGTGACGCCGAGACCCTGGCGCAGTCGCGCGCCCTGGGCAGCGGGCGCAAGTATCCGCAGGTGGTCACCTTCAGCGAGGGCGATCCGTTGGACGAAGAGGCGCGCGAAGAAGTGCCGCGGCCGCCGCTGCCCGAAATCAACCGCGCCCGCGGACGCATCGGCATCGACTACAGCGGCATCAACAGCCGCGGCTCCACCACCTCCTCCAGTTATCAGCTTGGCGGCGTCGTTCGCGCGGATATTACCCGCATCGCCGGCACCTACTGGAACCTCAGCGGCTACTGGCGCGGGCGCTTCAACAACAGCTCCTTCGCCGGCCAGACCACGCTGCAGGACCTGATCAACCGCACTTATCACCTCAGCCTCACCTACGACAGCCCGACCTCGCGCTGGGGGGCGGGCTTCGGGCGCCTCTACCTGCCGTGGGCCAGCAGCCTGGATACGCTCGACGGCGGCTACATAGGCCGCAAGTTGGGGCGCCATGTGACCGCGGGACTTTTCGCCGGCAGCACGCCCGATCCGACTTCGTGGGACTACAACCCCAATCGCCGCACCGCCGGCAGCTTCCTCGCTTACGAGGGCGGCAGCTACGATTCGGTGCGCTTCACCAGCACTTCGGGTATGGCGGTCACCAGCATTGGCTGGGTGATGGACCGCCCATTCGTGTTCTTCGAGAACGGAATCTTCTTCAAGCGCTACCTGTCCATCTACCAGTCGGCGCAGGCGGACGATCCGCGGCCCGCGCCCGGCATGACCCGCGCCGGCGCCGGACTGAGCCGCAGCTACGTGACGGTGCGCTTCCAGCCGGTCCGATGGCTCGCATTCGACCTCAATCACAATTATTTCCGCGACGTACCCACCTTCGACCAGACCTTGATCAGCACCGGCCTGCTGGACAAGTACCTGTTCCAGGGACTGAGCGCGGGGGTACGCGTCGAACCCATCCGGCACCTGGCCCTGTACACCGAAGTGGGACGCAGCAGCCGCACCGGCGACGCCAAGAACTCCGGCAACCAGATGTACGGCGTTACCTGGGACCGCCTGTGGAAGACCGGCCTGCGCATCGACGTGCGCGCCTCCAAGTTCGACGGCACCTTCGGCAGCGGCACCTACCGCTCGATCGCCGTCTCGCGCAACTTGGGCGACCGCATCCATTGGCAGGTCCAGGCGGGCCGGCAGAACCTGGCCTCCAGCCTCAGCAGCGAGGGCGCCTCCAAGTTCCTCAACGGCTCCATGGACGCGGCCTTTGGCGGGCATTACTTCGTCCAGGCCGACTACACCACGCAGCGCGGCCTGATGCTCGATTACGACCAGTGGATCTTCACCTTCGGCTATCGCTTCGATAACCGCACCAAGACGGCGGGAGGCGTGCAATGAAAGCTGCCGCCATTGTCGCGTCGCTGCTGTTGGCCGGAGTGCCCGCGCGCGCCGCCGACTCCGCCGACCTGCTGAATCGCGTGCGCACGCAGATGAGCAGCTTCGTCAAAGTTTTCTCCGACGTCCGCTGCACCGAGCAAGTCGAGCAGGACAAGCTGAACAAGAACGGCAAAATCGAAAGCAGCGAAAAATCCACTTTCGACTACCTGGTCATCGCGCAGGAATCGGGCTCCGACCTCAGCTTGCAGGAATCGCGCCTGCAGCAGCAGGTCACGGTCAAGAAAACCAACGAGCCCATGCTGGTCACCAACGGCTTTGCGACTTTCCTGCTGATCTTCCACCCCATGTACCAGGACAGCTTTGAATTTTCCCCGCCGCAGATGGAGACGGTGGGAACACAGACGCTGGCGCGCATCGCCTTCCGCCACATCCGCAACCAGCCTTCGACGGCGGAACTGGTGTTGCGCGGGCGGGAGTATCCGCTGGAGTTCGCCGGCAACGCGTGGATCGATCCGGCCAGCGGCAGCGTAGTGCGAATCGACGCCGGCCTGGAACAACCAATGGATGACATCGGCCTGCGCGTGATGCACGTCGACGTGCTCTACGCGCCGGTGCATTTCCGCGGAGTGGACGATTCCTTGCGCCTGCCGGCGGCTGCGACCGTCGAGGTTGAGACCGCGCGGCAGCACTGGCGCAACGTGCACCGCTTTACCAATTACCAGCACTTCAACGTTGATGTGGATTCGACCGTAAGAGCACAGCCATGAGCACGCACTCGATTGCCCAAACCGTCTCCCAGCCGGCCACTCCCGTCAGCGGCCACAAGGTGCGTGTCGCCCTGGCTTACGCTGCGGCGATCGCGCTGATTGCCGCCCTGGCGATTTATGGCGCCGACTACTACACGCTCGACGTCGCGCAGCGGCCCTTTTCCGAGAAGTACGCACAGTTGCGGCCGGCGGGCAGCATCGGCATCAAGCTGGGACTGCTCGGCCTGGGAATGTTCCTCGTCATCTTTCTTTATCCCCTGCGCAAGCGGTGGATGTGGTTGTCGCGCCAGGGCAGCACCCGCCACTGGATGGATTTTCACGTTCTGCTGGGCCTGGCGGCGCCGTTTGTCATCGCCTTTCACGCCTCCTTCAAGTTCCGCGGCTTCGCCGGCATGGCCTTCTGGATCATGACCGCGGTGGCGCTGAGCGGCGTCATCGGACGTTACCTCTACGGGCAAATCCCGCGCCGGGTCACCGCGGCGGAGCTTACGCTCAAGGAAATTCGCGAGCAGCAGGAGAGGTACGCCGCGGAGCTTTCCGCGCAGAGCATGGTCCGCCGCTCCGACCTGGAAAAGCTGCTGCGCATGCCCACCGAGGCGCAAGTGGCGCGCATGCCGGTGGTGTTCGCGCTGGTGTACATGATCTGGCTCGACTGCCTGCGGCCGTGGCGGATCGCGCGCCTGCGCCGCGGCGCCATGAGCGGCTCGCAGATCCTGCTGAGCCTGGGCGGACTGCTGCGCACCAACAACTACAAGGTGGAGAAGATCGTGGACACCGCCCGCGAGCAGGCGTCGCTGGCCAAGCGCCTGGTGTTCCTGTCGCGCGCGCAACAGGTGTTCCACCTGTGGCACGTGGTGCACAAACCCTTCAGCTACTCGTTCGCCATCCTGGCCCTCATTCATATCGGCGTGGTCTGGATGCTGGGATACCTCTGAGGCGCCGGCATGGACTCCATCAACTCATTCCTGATCGCCGCACTGCTAGTCAGCTTCTCGGTGTGGATTTACCTGCGGGGGATGAAGAAGAAGGAGCGGCAGTGGAGCGCCGCGGCCGCCAAGGGGAGCCTGATCTCGGAAGGCCCGAAGGCGCAGCACCCGCACATCGACACCACCTTCTGCATCGGCTGCCAGAGCTGCACCCACGTCTGTCCCGAAGGCGACGTGCTGGGCATGGTTGGCGGCCAAGCCGCGATCATCAACGGCTACAAGTGCATCGGGCACAGCCTGTGCGCCGACGCCTGCCCGGTGGGCGCGATCACCATGGTGATGGCGAAGCCGGGCATAAGCGCCGATCTGCCGGCGCTCAGCGCCAACCACGAAACCAATATCCCCAACCTGTTCATCGTGGGCGAATTGGGCGGGCTGGCGCTGATCAAGAATGCGGTGAACCAGGGGCGCGAGTGCATCGACACCATCGCGGCGCGGCTGGCGAACCGTCCCGCGCCCGCCGGCGTGTGCGACGTGATCATCGTCGGCGCTGGGCCGGCGGGCATCAGCGCCTCGCTGCGCGCGATCGAAAAGAAGCTGGGCTACGTCACTCTCGAGCAGGACCAGGTGGGCGGCACCGTGGCCAAGTATCCGCGGCAGAAGCTGGTGATGACCACGCCGGTCGAGTTCCCCATGTACGGCAAGTTCTCCAAGATGGAGCTCTCCAAGGAGGACCTGCTGGCCTTCTGGAACAAGATCCTGCAGCGCGCCGACTTCCGCGTGCGCAGCGGCGAGAAGGTGGAGAACATCCAGAAGGACGCGCTGGGGCTGTTCAACGTCATGACGCCGAAGACGCAATACCGCAGCCGCGCGGTGGTGCTGGCGTTGGGCAGAACGGGAACGCCGCGCAAGCTGGGCGTGCCCGGCGAGGACCTCCCCAAGGTCATGTACCGTCTCATCGAGGCCGACCACTACGTGAACAAGAAGGTGCTGATCGTCGGCGGCGGCGACAGCGCGGTGGAAGCTGCCATGGGCCTGGCGCACCAGGTCGGCAACCAGGTCACCCTCTCCTACCGCCAGGATCGCTTCAGCCGCATCAAGCACCGCAACCAGCAGCGGGTTGAGGAGTTCATCCGCTCGGGCAAATTGCAGGTGCTGTTTCATTCCCAGCCCACCGAATTCCGCCCCGCCAGCGTGCTGCTGGACGTCAATGGCCAGCGGCGCGAGATCGCCAACGACTATTCCTGGATTTTCGCCGGCGGTACCTCGCCCAACGAATTTCTGAAGGCCATCGGCATCCAGGTGGGATCGCGCGACCTGGACGCGGGCAAGCAAACTTCGGCCGCAGCGCAGCTCTGAACCGGCGAACCACGCCCCTTCGTGTCCGCGCCGGCCCTGAGCGAAGCCGAAGGGTGTGAACCCGGTTCTGTTGTTCACACGAAGGGCACGAAGGTTACACGAACGACACCAGGTCACACAAAGGCGCGCTCCACGCAAAAATCAGATACCTGCCATCGAAATTCACGATTGTACTTTTCCGGCGCGTCACGTTAGACAATTAGGATGGGACAGCGCTTCGCGGTCGATCACGACGCCTGTGGGATTGGCTTCGTAGCCCAACTGGGCGGCCGCGGTTCGCACCAGGTGGTCGAGCGGGCGTTGGAGGCCCTCCGCCGCCTGGCCCACCGCGGCGGCCTCGATGCCGACAGCCGCAGTGGCGACGGCGCCGGCCTGCTCACCGCAATTCCTGTCGATTTCTTCCGCACCCAGGCCCGCGCGCTCGGCATCTTCCTGCCTGCCTCATTCGCTGTAGGCATGGTCTTTCTGCCGCAGGCGGAGCAAGAACGGACGCGTACGACGATCGAGCAGGCAGCCCCGCGTTACGGGCTCAGCGTGCTCGGCTGGCGGCCGGTTCCGGTGAACAATGCGGTGTTGGGCCGGCGAGCCGCGGAGAGCCTCCCGCGCATCGAGCAGGTGTTCCTTACCGCCGCGAGCCCTCAGTTGGAGATGCAGCTGTTCCGCATGAGGAAAGCGGTGGAGTCGCTCGCGCCGGCGGGTACATACTTTTGCTCCCTCTCTTCGCGGACGATCGTCTACAAGGGCCTGTTGACGCCGGAACAATTGCCCGCGTTCTATCCCGATCTCACGCATCCGGAATTCGCCAGCCGCTTTGCCCTCTTCCACCAGCGGTACTCCACCAACACCCAGCCCAGTTGGCCGCTCGCCCAGCCCTTCCGCTTCGTGGCGCATAACGGCGAAATCAACACCATTCGCGGCAACCGGCGGTGGCTGCGGGCGCGCGGCGCGGAGCTCGCCCGCGAGCTTGGATTGGCGCCCGATGCCGCTTTGCTGGAGGCAGGCCTCAGCGATTCGGGCAGCTTCGACAATGCCTTCGAACTCCGACTGCGGCGCGGCGACGAACCCGCGGCGGCCATGCTGGCCATGGTTCCGCCGGTGGTGAACCCTAGCCCTCGCGGCAGCGCACCGCTGCAACGCTTCCTGGAATCTCAGGCGCGATGGCAGGAGCCGTGGGACGGACCGGCGGCGATGGTGTTCAGCGATGGCATCGTCGTCGGCGCCAAGCTGGACCGCAACGGGCTGCGGCCGCTGCGCACCAGCCTGACGGCCGACGGCCTGCTGGTGGTGGGATCGGAGTCCGGTATCGCCGATCTGCACAGCAGCCAGGTGGTGGAGCGCTCGCGCCTGGGACCGGGTGACCTGCTGCTGGCGAATCCTGAGACCGGCGAACTGCTGCGGCCGCGCGAAATGCCGTCACGCCGCCCGCCTCCACGATCGCGGTCCCGCGCCGTTACCATCAGGTCGGCGACGCCCGCAACGCCGCCGCACGGCGCGGACCGGCGAGTCATGGCTGCGCTCGGCTGGACACAAGATCAATTGCGACTGCTCTTCGAGCCCTTGGCACAACACCGCAAGGACGGCGTCTGGAGCATGGGCGACGATGCTGCTCCGGCGGCATTGTCGGCGCACCCGCGCCCGCTGTGGGACTACTGCAAGCAGCGCTTCGCCCAGGTCACCAATCCGCCTATCGATTCGCTGCGCGAAGCGCACGTCATGTCCTTGCAGGTGCATTGCGGCGAGCGCGCTTCCCTGCTCTCGCCGCTCATTGATGCGGAGGAATTGCGGAAGCTGGAAGCTGAGCTGGGCCGCGCCCGCCGCATCACTACGACTTTCGAGGCCGCGCACGGACCCGAAGCCGCGCTCGCCGCGTTGCGACGAATCGGCGTGGAGAGCCAGGCTGCAGTCAGCGACCGCTGCGGAATCGTAATTCTCTCCGATGGCGACACGAACGCCAGTCACGCCGCTGTTCCCATCCTGCTCGCCGCGGCGGCCGCATGGCGCGGAATGGAGCAAGCCGGAGGTTGGCGCCTTCCTTTGATCGTCGAAACCGGCGAGGCGTTCGACACCCACCACATTGCACTGCTGGTCGCGTGCGGCGCCGCCGCCGTTTTTCCCTATCTCGCGCTTTCGCAGGCGGCCGAGATTGCCTCCGGCGGCCCGGCGAACTATCGTGCCGCCATCGAGGCCGGGTTGCTGAAGGTGCTGGCGCGCATGGGAATTTCGACGCTCGCCAGCTATCGCAACAGCCAACTCTTCGAAACCGTCGGCCTGGCCGCGGAGGTCAACCGCGAATTCTTTCCTGATGCCGATGCTGTACTCGGAGGCAAGAGTATTGCCGGCTTGCTCGAAGACGCGTTGCGCCGCCACGCCGCCGCCTTCGCTGCGGAGGGCAGCGATTTGCGCGACGCCGGACTGTACCGCTTCCGCAAGGAAGGCGAGCAGCACGCCAGTTCGCCGGAATTCGTGCGCCGATTACATCGCTTCGCACGCGGGCCGAGCGAGGAGAATTACCAATCGTTCGCCGAACTGGCGGAGAACCGGTCTCCGGTCACCATCCGCGACCTGCTCGACATCGTGCCCGGAAATACGATTTCTCCTGCGAGAACAGAATCCGAGGCCTCGATTCTCAGTCGCTTCAGTACCCAAGCCATGTCTCTGGGAGCGATCTCTCCCGAAGCGCATCGCACGCTGGCCATCGCCATGAACCGCCTGGGAGCACGCAGCAATACAGGCGAAGGCGGCGAAGACCCCGATCTGCGGCGCAACCATCCCGAGGCCGCGAACCGCATCAAGCAGGTGGCCTCGGGCCGCTTCGGCGTGACCGCGGAATACCTGGCGAGCGCCGGCGAGTTGGAGATCAAGATGGCGCAGGGCGCGAAGCCAGGTGAGGGCGGACAGCTACCGGCGACGAAGGTGACGCCTTACATCGCCGCCTTGCGCCACGCCTCGCCCAATATGGCGCTGATCTCGCCGCCGCCACACCACGACATCTACAGCATCGAGGACCTGGCGCAGCTGATCTATGACCTCCGCGCCGTGAATCCCATGGCTCGCATCGGGGTGAAGCTGGTGGCCAGCGCGGGTGTGGGTATCATTGCCGCCGGCGTGGCCAAGGCGGGAGCGGATGTCATCACCATCAGCGGTCATGACGGTGGCACCGGAGCGTCGCCGCTCACCTCGATCAAAAACACCGGCGTGCCCTGGGAGGCCGGCCTGCGCGAAGCCCACGAGACGCTGGTTCGCGCCGGGCTCCGCGGCAGAGTGCGCCTGCGCGTCGACGGGGGCTTGAAGTTTGCCCGCGATGTCATCGTCGCCGCCATTCTCGGCGCCGACGAATTCGGCTTCGCCACCAGCGCCCTGGTTGCCATCGGCTGCGTGATGGCGCGCCAGTGCCACTTGAACACCTGCCCTGTCGGCATCGCCACGCAGGACGACAAGCTGCGGGTGCGCTTCGCGGGCAATCCGGAGATGGTGGAAGCCTACTTCCGCGGCTTGGCGGCGGAGGTGCGGCAGCGGCTCGGCCAACTGGGCGCGGCATCGTTGTCCGATCTCGTCGGGCGGATCGAGCATCTGCGGCCGCGCAGCCAGGAGGCCGCTTCTATCGTAGGCCCGCTGCTGCAAACCATTGCCGCTGTCGAGTCGCTCTCCTGTCACGTCGAAGAGCCGAGCCAGTTGCCGCTGCTGCTGAACCACACGTTGGAGATCTGTGACCGGGGAATGCGCTTCGCCATCACGAACGTAGACCGCGCCATCGGCGCGCACCTGAGCGGAGAACTCATTCGCCGGCAACAGACGTGCGGGGAACCGCACGGGCCGCTGGAGTACGAGTTCCACGGCACCGCCGGGCAAAGTTTCGGCGCGTTTCTAACTGCGGGCGTGACCTTCCGCCTCACCGGCGAAGCGAATGACTACGTCGGCAAGGGGCTGAGCGGCGGCGCTATCGCCATCACCGCCGGCGAGGAGGCATCGGCGCGAGGCGATGTGCTCGCCGGCAACACCGTGCTCTACGGCGCCACCGGAGGCGAGTTGTACATCGCGGGCCGCGCGGGAGAGCGCTTCGCGGTCCGCAACAGCGGCGCGGTCGCCGTGGTTGAGGGCGTGGGCCAACACGGCTGCGAATACATGACGGCCGGCGTCGTCGTGGTGCTGGGAGGCGTGGGCGCAAACTTCGGCGCCGGCATGACCGGCGGGCTTGCCTACGTGTTGCGCGCCACGCCGCCGCGGGCGATTAACCCGCAATCGGTGCGGCAGGCGCGGCTCTGCGAGGAGGAGGAGGTCTGGCTGCGCGCGATCCTGCGCCGCCATCTTCGTTCTACCGGCAGCCCCATCGCGGCAAGAATGCTGCTGAACACTGAGCCCCTGCCCCTGCGGAGGGTGGAACCACGACAGCCGTCCGCCACGGTCGCGGAGGTGTGGGAACGCGCTGCCAGGGCGCGTCGCGGCCCTTCCCTGCCCCTCCTAACCGCTGAACGCGACCAGCGCGATGAACCGGCGGTGCAGTGATGGGTATTTCGAAAAGGGAACCGCGGCGCGTTTCGATGCTTGCGGAAGAACCGGCCGCCGCCGCGGTCTCCTATACTTTGATTCGAAGAATCGCAGCCTCCAACTCCCAACCTTCTTTGCCGGCGCCGATCCGATGCCATGGATTTCGAGCAGTTGATCACCTTCGTCGAAGTAGCGCGGCTGGGACGCTTCTCCCGTGCCGGCCAGAAGCTGTACCGCTCGCAGTCGGCGGTCAGCACCCAAGTCCGGCAGCTGGAGCAGGAATACGGTGACCGCCTCTTGGATCGCTCGGGCAAAAGAGCGTCGTTGACCCCGGCCGGCAGCGTGCTGTTCGGATACGCCGACCGCATCCTCAAGTTGCGCGAAGAGTCCCTGCGTGCGGTGGCCGACCAGGGATCGCGCGTGCGCGGCACCATGATCATCGGCGCCAACGAAGCCACCTGTCTCTACGTCCTGCCCGATGTCTTTGCCGTTTACACCCAGCTTTATCCCGAGGTGCAGATCAGCATTTATCGCAACTTCAGCTACAAGATCGTGGAAAAGCTGGAGAACGGCAGCATCGATGCCGGCATCGTGACCTTGCCGCAGAAATCGCCTACCCTGAAGGCGCACAGGATTTTCCGCGAGCAGCTGATGCTGATGGTGAGCTGGGACAATCCCTTGGGATTGGAGAAGTCGGTGAGCATCGCCGAGATCGTGCGCCAGCCGCTGTTGATGCCCAAGACCGGGCACACGCGCCAGCTGATGGACCGGCTCTTCCGGCCCTACCGCGACGAACTGAAGGTGCGCATGGAGCTGCCCAGCGTCGGCATGATCAAGCGCTTCGTGGCCGCCGGGCTGGGCGTTTCCCTGATCAGCGCCAGCTTCGCCGAAGACTACGTGCAGGCACACCGCGCCCGGCTGGTTCCCATCCGCGACGTGGAGCTGTGGCGCGAGTTGGGGCTCGTCTACCCCAACAACCGTACCCTGCCCCGTCCGGTGACCAGCTTCATCGCCACGGTGCGACAGCTGACGCGTCCCAGCAGCCACTCCGCGGCCGCAGGAACCTAGGACCCGGCTACGCCGCCTGGCTGAGCTGCTGCAGCAGTTCTTCGCGCTCCTGGTACAGCTCGGCCATTTCGTCGCTATCCCTGCCGTAGCCCAGGCCGCCTTCGGTCATCTCCGCGGCTTCGCGCTCCCGCAGCCAGTCGTCGATTTCGCGCAGGCGCGCCTGGATCTCTGGTGCGGTCATCCTCCTCCGCATGGCTCGCCTCCACCCTTAAGTATGAGCCCGCCGGCGCCCGGCGGCGGCGGTCGTTGGCTCTGCCCTGCAGCGGCTGCGGACCGAAAACGGAAGAGAGCGGTGGGATTGCCACGCCTTCCTTCGCCCCCGCGACCCGAAGCGGCAGTAGACTGGCGACGAGTCCCCAGCCACGACGCGGAGGCTGATCGCGATGCTGGTCGGGATCGGCGTCGATCTGATGGAGCACGGGCGCATGCAGCGCGAGTTGCAGCACGGCTCATGGCTCAGCCGCGACGGTGTCTTCACCAGTCGCGAAATCCGCCGCTGCGGTAGCGGCTCCCATCCCGCCCGGCTCTTTGCCGCCTGCTTTGCCGCCAAAGAAGCCACCGTCAAGGCGCTGGGCATGCCCTGCAGCGACCTGGGCCTGCTGCGCGAAATCGAGGTGCTGAACCCGGCCGCCGGTCCCCAAACCATCATCCTTCACCGGCGGGCCAAGGCTGAAGCGCAGCGGTTGGGCGTGGCCCGCATTCATGCCACCGTGACTCCCGCGCGCGCCTTTGTCGCCGCGGTGGTGATCCTGGAGAGCGAACGGAGCGCCCCATGAACAAGCCGCCTGGCCGGCCGTCGCAGGTTCGCGGCCACTGGAGCAAAGCGCCGGCTCGAGGCTCGAACGGGCCCACCGGATGGCCGCTGGTGTGCCGGCTGCCGGCTCTCAGGAGTTTCTCGAAGCGGTGGGACCTGTCCACCATCATGAACGATTAACGAGCAAGGCGAGGCTGCTATGGATGAGCTGACCAAGGTGGTGCTCGACTACGTGATTCGCGAATACCTGGAAGATGACGATGAGCGCGAGATCACCGAGACCACGCCGCTGATCTCCAGCGGCATCGTGGATTCCTTTTCCATGATCTCCCTCAGGCGCTTCCTGGAGAGGAAATACGCGATCCGCATTCCCGACGCCGACGCCACGCCGGAAGCCTTCGACACCGTGCAAAGCATCGCGGCGCTGGTGCGGCGCTTCCAGGCGCTAGTTGCGGCGTGACGGCGGCGGAGCGCGCGGCAGAGCGCGGGAGGAACGTAATCGTTCATCGCGAGCGATCGGGGATTACTTCTGCTCACGCAATGTCATCCTGCCCGGCGCGTGCAGAGGCCTCTGAGGACTACTCCATGCGCCGCCATCCGCGACTGCTTCTCCTCAGCAATTCCCTGCCTTACGGGCGCGGGTTTCTCGACCACGCGGAGGAAGAGATTCGCTCTCTCCTCGCCGGCGCGCGGAAAATCGCCTTCGTTCCCTTCGCCGCCCACGGAACGCATCGGCCACTTCCTGGAAGAAAACGACGGCCGAGTCGTTGGGCTGGGGGAAGGCTCGATGCTGCGCGTCGAGAACGGCTCGGTGGAGTTGCTCGGCCCAAGCTCCGCGCGCCTGTTGCAACGCGGTGCGCCACCCTGCGAGTGCCCGCCGGGCCGGTTGTCGTGGCCGGAAGCTGCGCGACATCAGGAGGCGAAATGAACCCCGCGAATGCAGTCGCAAGCGGTGTAGCAGTCTTGAGCCGCGGCGATGTTCGCCGGCTCTTGAGCATGGAAGAGTGCATCGCGGCCGTCGAGCATGCGTTCCGGCTCTACGGCCAGGGAACGGTTCCGAAGCCGGGCGTGCTGGCCACGCATGTTGACGGCGGCGGCTTCCACGTCAAGGCCGGGGTGCTGCCCTTCGACGGGCGCTGGTACTACGCCGCTAAGGCCAACGCTAATTTTCCGCAAAACCGGCCGAAACATGGGCTGCCGACCATCCAGGGTGCGATTTTGTTGTTCGACGCCGAATGCGGCGTCCCGCTGGCGATCATGGATTCGGTCGAGATCACCGGCCTCCGCACCGGAGCGGCAACCGCGGTGGCGGCAAAGTATCTGGCTCGCCCGGACTCTCGTACCCTGGCCATCGTGGGCTGCGGCGTCCAGGCGCGGCACCAGATCGCTGCGATCCGGGCCGTCCTGCCCATCGAGCACATCCTGGCTTACGATACCGACGGCGCGCAGATGCGATCGCTGGTAGCGGAAACGCAGACCGGCGCTGCGATCGAGGCGGCCGGCAGCCTGCAAGACGCCACTACTCCCGCCGACGTGATTGTCACCTGCACCACAGCTGGTTCCGCTTTCCTGACGCCGGAGCACGTGCGCCCGGGCACGTTCATCGCCGCTGTGGGCGCCGACAATGAGGACAAGCAGGAGCTGAGCGCTTCCCTGCTGCAGTCCAGCCGCGTCATTGCCGACGTCCTGCAGCAAGCGGCGCAAATCGGCGACCTGCATCACGCGCTCGAACAGCACGTTCTGGATCTCGCTTCTGTTCCAGGCGACCTGGGAGATGTGCTGGCCGGCAGGATCCAGGGCCGAACCTCCGCCGCGGAGATCACCATCTTCGACAGCACCGGCATGTCGTTGCAGGATGTGGCCGCCGCGTGCGCTGTCTATCGAAGGGCGCTCGCGGAAGGGCACCTGTCCACGGTGCCTATGGACCGCTGAGCGCACTGCCAAGCCACGCGCGACGGTGGTACGCTGGATTCTACCCATGCGTCCCGAACTCCAGCAGGCGATGGCGGAACTGCGTCGCCGCGGCCCGGAGAGCCTGGATCAGGCTCTCCAGCTGCTTCACCAGACGGTGTTCTCCTTCAGCATGAGAGTCTGCGGTCACCGCGAGGACGCCGAAGACACGGCGCAGGAGACCCTGCTGCGCACCGCGCCTCAACTGGCCAAGTTCGAAAGCCCTGAGGCGCTGGCAGTCTGGCTCTACAAGGTGGCGCGCAGCCGCTGCCTGATGAGCCGGCGGCGCAGCAAGTTCGCGCCCAGGCAGACGCTGTCGCTGGACGAACTGCTGCCCGACCGCGCCGAACTGGAGGCCATGACCGCATCAGCGCAGGCCGGCCCCGAGCAGCAGTTGCTGCGCAAGGAGAACGCCGCCGAACTGCGGGCCGCGGTGCTGCGCATTCCTCCCCAGTATCGCCAGGTGCTGGTGCTGCACGACATGGAGGAGTTGAGTACCGCCGAGGTGGCGCAAATCACCGGGCTGCGCGAGGGCACGGTGCGCGTCCGCCTGCACCGCGCGCGGGCATACCTGCGCAACGAACTGGCGGCGCGTCCGGCGCGGCGCAAGGCGAAAAGCGCGCGCCCGCGCTCCTGCAAAAGGCTCTTTGCCGCGCTCTCCGATTATCTCGACCGCGAGCTGGACACCCGCAGCTGCGCCGAACTGGAGTCCCACCTCGCCGCCTGCACGCCGTGCGAGGCCTATCTGAAGTCCCTGGAGGAAACCGTGCGCCGCTGCCGCTCCGGCTGCGACGACGGGTTGAAGGCGAAGCTCCGCTCCCAGGTTCGAGAGCTGGTCCGGGCCGCCTACGCCAGTTCCAAATAGCAACTCGACCCTCCCAGCCGCCTCCAAATCCCGGTAAAAATCGCCCTCCGGGCTGTAACACTTTTCCTATGTCCTGCATTTCTGCTGGGCAGGCCGGAGAAGGTTATGGTTCGAGGCCGATATTTCATCTTCTTCCTGATGGCAGCGCTGCCGGCGCTGGCAGCGGAGCCCAGGCTGACGTTGCAACAGGCGGTCGAAACCGCGCTGGAGAAGAACCCGGCGCGCAAGGCCGCCGTTCTGGAGCAGCGCGCGGCGACCAGCGGCATTCGCGAAGCCCGCGCAGCGCTGTTACCCCAGGTCTCGTTTACCGAGGGCTACACCCGCAGCACCGATCCCGTATTCGTCTTCGGCGGCAAGCTGCGCCAGAACCGCTTTGCCGCTCCCGACTTCGCCCTCAACGCCCTGAACCGTCCCGATCCCTTCGGCAACTTCGCCACCCGCTTGACCACGCAGTGGCAGGCCTTCGATTCCGGCGTGAGTTGGAAGCGCATGCTGCTGGCGAAACAGGGGTCCACCGTTGCGCAGCGGCAGGTGGACCGCAGCGACCAGCAGTTGATCTACCGCGTGGTCGAAGCCTACAGCGGATTGCTTCTCGCGCAGCGCCAGTTGCAGGTCAGCGAGGCGGCGGTGAAAACCGCGCAGGCCATCCTCGACAACAGCGAGGCGAAATTCCAGGCGGGCATGGTGGTCGAGTCCGACCGGCTGAGCGCGCGCGTCAACCTGGCCTCGCGCCGGCAGGAGCTCATCCGCGCCCGCAACGCAGTCGAGATGGCGCGCAGCGGCCTCAACCACGAGATGGGCATTGCGCTGGAGACCGCGTACGACCCGGCGGAGATGCTGGCGGAAACCATGCTGCCGCAGGCGAGCGAAGCGGAGCTGCAGGTGATGGCGCTGGCGCATCGTCCGGACGTGGCGGCGCTCAACCTGCGCACCGACATGCAGCGCACCCAGGCGGGCCTGGCCAAGCGCGAGATGGGGCCGCGCCTGAACGTTTTCGCCAGCGTGGAGGCCGACAATCCTCACCTGGCCGGCGGCGGGGGAACGAACTGGGCCACCGGCGTGGAGCTGCAATTTGACGTCTTCAATGGCGGCGCCAAGGCGGCGCGCATCGCGCGTGAGAACGCGCTGGCCGAGGCCGCCGCGTCGCAACGCGACTCGTACCTGAGCGCCGTGCGGCTCGAGGTCCGCAAGGCCTACCTCGAGCTCGACACAGCGCGGCAGCAGGTGGACGTGGCGCGCGCGGCGGTTGCCGAGGCGAAAGAGAGCCTGCGTATCAGCCAGACGCGCTACGAGGGCGGGCTGAACACCATCACCGACCTGCTGCGCACCGACGACGCGGCGCGCAACGCCGAAACCGATTACTGGCAGGCCGTCTATCGCCTGCAAACCAATTACGCAAACCTGGAGCTGGCGACGGGCACGCTCGACGTCAACTCCCCGGTGGTGAAGCCATGAAGACAACTTTGGTGCTCCTGGCCGCGGCCGCGCTTCTAGCCGGCTGCAGCCGCACTCGGCCGGCCGAGGCAGCGCAGCCGGAGACGGTGCGCGACGTGGCCGTCATTCCCGCATCCAAGGCCGTCGTGCCGGACACGATCGAAGCCGTGGGCACGGTGGCGGCGGCGCAGACCGCGCAGCTTTCGGCGGAGGTCGTGGGTACGGTGCGCCAAGTGCGCGTAGCGGAAGGCCAGCGCGTACGGCGGGGGGAGGTGTTGATCGTTCTCGACGACGCGCAGCAGCGTGCGGCAGTCCAGCAGGCGCAGGCGGCGAAGCTCGCGGCCGAGCAGCAGATCGCCGCGGCCACCGCGGAGTACGAACTCGCGTCCGCCACCCTTAAGCGCTACCAGATCTTGCAGGAGAAGAAGGCGGTGAGCCCGCATGAGTTCGACGAGGTGCAGGCTCGCTTCACGGCGACGACGGCCCAGCGCTCCGCGGCGCAAGCCGGCCTGGAGCAGGCACGCGCCGCCGAGGCGCAGGCGCGAACGGTGCTGGCCTTCACCACCATCCGCGCGCCCTTTGAGGGCGTCGTCACTGCCAAGCGCGTCGATCCGGGAGCGCTGGCCGCGCCGGGAACGCCGCTGCTGACGGTCGAGGACACCGGCCATTTCCGCCTGGAGGCCAGCGTGGACGAATCCAACTTGCGCTTCGTGAAAATGGGCGAAACCGTTCCGGTCGGGCTGGACGCTCTCAACGGCGACGTCGAAGGCAAGGTCGCGCAGATTGTGCCCGCGGCCGATCCCGCCAGTCGCAGCTTCGTGGTGAAAGTCGCGCTGCCGGCCGATGCCCGCCTGCGCTCCGGCCTCTTCGGGCGGGCGCAATTCGCCCGCGGCACGCGCGAGAGCGTGATCGTGCCGCGCACCGCGGTGCTCGAGCACGGCCAACTGCAGGGCGTGTACGTGGTCGGGCAGCAGGGCGACGTCTCGCTGCGCTACGTGACCTTGGGCAAGCCGATCGCCCAGAACGTCGAGATCCTCTCCGGCTTGTCGGATGGAGAGCGGCTGATCTCCGCTCCGGCGGGACGCGACCTGGCCGGCAAGCGGATCGCCAACTGAGGCAGCCATGAAGCAAGCACTTCGCACCGCGGGAAAAGTCGCGCACGCCTTCATCGACTCCAAGCTCACGCCGCTGGTGATCGTGGCGGCGCTGCTGCTGGGGTTGTTCGCCGTCGTGCAGACGCCGCGCGAGGAGGAGCCGCAGATCGTCGTCCCCATGCTGGACGTGTTCGTGCAGATGCCGGGCGCGTCGGCGAAAGAAGTCGAGCAGCGTGTCACCATCCCCATGGAGAAGCTGCTGCGCGAGGTGCCGGGCGTCGAGTACCTCTACTCGACCTCGTCGCCGGGCATGAGCATGGTCATCGTGCGCTTTTACGTCGGCCAGAAGGAAGAGGACGCGATCGTCCGCACCTACAACAAGCTGTACTCGAACTTCGATCGCATCCCGCCGGGCGTTTCTCCGCCGCTGATCAAGGTGCGCTCCATCGACGACGTGCCCATCATGGCGCTGACCCTGTGGGGCAAGAACTACGACGCGGCGTCGCTGCGGCGCATCGCCGGCGAGTTGGAGAACTCGATCAAGCAGCTCGACGATGTCTCGGAGACGAAGATCATCGGCGGGCTGCCGCGCCAGGTGCGGGTTGTGCTGGACACGGAGCGTCTGGCCGCCTACGGGCTTTCCCCCGCCCAGGTGGTGCAGCAACTGGATGGCTCCAACCAGCAGGTGGAGGCCGGCAGCTACGCGCGCGATAACCGGCAAGTGCGCGTCGAGGCAGGCCGCTTCCTCTCCAGCACCGACGAGTTGAAGCAGGTGGTCGTCGGCGTCCACGACGGCAAGCCGGTCTTCCTGCGCGACGTGCAGAAGATCGAGGATGGCCCCGCCGAGGCGGACACCTACGTGATGTTCGGCAGCCGCACGGATGGAGAGTATCCCGCGGTCACCATCACGGTCGCCAAGCGCAAGAACACCAACGCCACCATCATCGCCGAGCGCGTGCTGGCCAAGGTGAACGCGCTGCGCGGCAACGTCCTGCCCGGGGACCTGAACATCAGCGTCACGCGGAACTACGGCGAGACCGCGAAGCATAAGTCGGACGAACTGCTGAAGCACCTGCTGCTGGCGACCTTGTCGGTGACGCTCCTGATCGCGCTGGCGCTGGGCTGGCGCGAGTCGGGCGTGGTGCTGATCGCTATCCCGGTAACGCTCGCCCTTACTCTCGCCATCTTCTATTTCTTCGGCTACACGCTGAACCGGGTGACGTTGTTCGCGCTCATCTTCTCCATCGGCATCCTGGTGGACGACGCCATCGTCGTGGTGGAAAACGTGGTGCGCCACTTCCGCCTGCCGCAGAACTTCGGGCGGCCGCTCACCGACGTCGCCGTGGAAGCAGTGGACGAGGTCGGCAATCCCACCATCCTCGCTACTTTCGCGGTCATCGCCGCGATTCTTCCCATGGCCTTCGTGCGCGGACTGATGGGCCCCTACATGCGGCCGATCCCGGTGGGCGCTTCGGCCGCGATGGTCTTTTCCCTGCTGGTCGCGTTCATGGTGTCGCCCTGGGCCGCTCTGCGCCTGCTGCGTAAGGAAGCCGGGCATCCCGAAAAGCACGAAGCCGAAGGATGGACCACGCGCCTGTACCGGCGAATCATGAATCCGCTGATCGTGGACGGCAGGAAGCGGATTCTGTTCCTCGGCGGCGTAGTGGTGCTGCTGCTGCTCGCCTGCGCGCTGGTGCCGCTGAAGCTGGTGCGGGTGAAGATGCTGCCCTTCGACAACAAGAGCGAGTTCCAGATCATCGTGGACATGCCCGACGGCAGCACCCTGGAGCAGACCACGGCCGCGGCACAGGCGCTGGCCCACGCCGCGGCGCAGGAACCGGAGGTCGCGAATTACCAGATTTATGCCGGCACCTCGGGCCCGTACAACTTCAACGGCCTGGTGCGGCACTACTTCCTCCGCCAGGGCCCCAACCAGGCCGATATCCAGGTGAACCTGGTCGCCGCGGATGAGCGCAGCGCGCAGTCGCACGAGATCGCCAAGCGCGTGCGCGCGAAGCTGCTGCCCATCGCGCAGCAGTACGGAGTACGGCTCAAGGTGGCCGAGGTGCCGCCGGGACCGCCCGTGCTGCAAACGCTGGTGGCCGAAGTCTACGGTCCGGACTACGGCCAGCAGGTTGCGCTCGCACAGCAGATCAAGGACGTCTTCCAGCGCACGCCCGGCGTGGTCGACGTCGACTGGTACGTGCAGGATCCGCAGCCGCAATACAACCTCGAGGTCAATCTCGATAAGGCGGCGCTGCACGGCGTCTCCGCCGCCGACATCAGCCGCACGGTGCAGATCGCGCTGGGCGGCGCCGAGGCCGGCCTGCTGCATCGCCCCGAGTCGCGCGAAGACATCCCCATCGAAGTGCGGCTCTCGCGCGCCTCCCGCTCGGGCATCGAGCAGTTGCAGCAGCTCAAGATTCCCACCGCGAGCGGAGCGATGGTTTCGCTGGGCGAGGTGACGGACGTCGAGCAAACCACGATGCCGCCCTACATCTATCGCAAGAACCTGCGCGAGGTGGTGTACGTCACCGGCGATGTGGGCGGCGAGGAAGAGAGCCCGGTCTACGCCATCCTCAAGATGGGCGACGAGATCAAGAAGCTCAAAGCCCCGGCGGGCTACTCGATCGAGCAGTACTCCGCCATCCTGCCGCCCAACACCGAGCGCTTCAGCATGAAGTGGGACGGCGAGTGGCACATCACCTATGAGGTCTTCCGCGATCTCGGGCTCGCCTTCGCGGCGGTACTGGTGCTGATTTACGTGCTGGTGGTGGGCTGGTTCGGATCCTTCAAGACGCCCTGGGTCATCATGGCGCCGATCCCCTTGACACTGGTGGGAATCCTTCCCGCGCACGCCATGCTAGGCGCGTTCTTCACCGCCACGTCGATGATCGGCTTCATCGCCGGCGCCGGAATCATCGTGCGCAATTCCATCATCCTGGTCGACTTCATCGAACTGCGCCGCGCCCAGGGCATGGCGCTGGAAGAAGCGGTGGTGGACGCCGGCGCGGTGCGCTTCCGGCCCATGCTGCTGACCGCGGCGGCGGTGGTGGTGGGCGCGTCGGTAATTCTCTTCGACCCGATCTTCCAGGGGCTGGCGCTGTCGCTGATGGCCGGCGAGGTGGCATCCACGGTGCTGTCGCGCATGGCGGTGCCGGTCCTTTACTACTTGAGCGAACGCGGTAGTGCTCCCCATGCGCCCACCGCGGCCGGGGCGCACGAAGCGGAATTGGAGGTAACACGATGACGGTGGAACGTTGGTTGCGATTGATTGCGGGGACGTTTGTTCTGCTCTCCGTGGCGCTGGGGTACTGGGTGAGCGCGTACTTCTACCTGTTCACCGCGTTCGTCGGGTTGAACCTGCTGCAGTCCGGCTTCAGCAACTGGTGCCCGATGATGGCCATCCTGCGCGCGCTGCACGTGCCCGACGTCGCTTGCAGTCAGGCCAAGGACACGCGAACGACGCTTACGCACGCAAGCTGAGCGCCGCACCCTACAGCCCGCGCAAGGCGGGATAAACCTTGCGGTAGCGGCGATACTGCGAATCCAGCGTCGCCGCGTCCTTTTCATCAGGCGCAACGCTCCCGGCAACGCGCACCGCGGCGTCGCACGCCTCGGCAACGGTGGACCACGTTCCGGCGCCGAGTCCCGCCAGCAGCGCCGCGCCGAAGGCTGCGCCTTCCTCGGCTTCCAGGATTTCCACTTCGCGGCCGTAGACATCGGCCTGGATCTTCCGCCACAGCGGTCCGCGCGCGCCGCCGCCGCCCAGTCGCATCGCCGCAACCGGGATGCCCAACTCTCCGAAAATCGTCAGCGTGTCCCGCAGGCTGAAGGCCACGCCCTCCAGGATGGCGCGAATCATGTGCGCGCGTCCGTGGCTCGCCGTCAACCCCACCAGCGCGGCGCGCGCTTGCGGGTCGAGGTGCGGAGTACGCTCGCCCAGCAGGTAGGGCGTCCACAACACGCCATCCGATCCCGCCGGCGCCTTGGCCGCCTCTTGCAGGAGCGACGAATAGCCATCCTCAGCCCCAAGGTTGTCGCGGAACCAGCGCAGGGACAAGCCCGCTGCCTGTGTGACTCCCATCACATGCCATTGCCTGGGCACGGCATGACAAAAGGTGTGCAGGCGCCCGTGAGGATCGAGAGTTGGGCGATCGGTCGCGGCAAACACCACGCCGGAGGTACCGATGGTCGCGCTCACCATCCCCGGGCGCACGATGCCCATGCCCACCGCGCCCGCGCCCTGGTCACCCGCGCCGGCCACCACCGGAGTTCCCTGTCTCAACCCGCAGGCGGCCGAGCCCGCTGCGGACAGCCGCGCGCAGATTTCCGGCGATTCGTACAGCTGCGGCAGCCAGGAGGCCGGAATTTCCGCCGCCTCCAGCACTTCGCTCGACCAGCGCCGCCGCGCCACGTCCAGCATCAGCGTCCCCGACGCCTCGTGCACGTCCATGGCGAACTCGCCGGTCAGGCGCAGCCGGAGATAATCCTTCGGACACAAGACGTGACGAATTCGCGCGTAGCAGTCCGGTTCGTGCTCCTGCACCCACAACAACTTGGTGAGTGTGAAATTCGGCAAGGCAGGATTGCAGGTGAGTTCGATAAGGCGGTCACGGCCGAGCTTTTCTTCCAGTCTCCGGCACTGCGCTTCCGTCCGAATGTCGCACCAGATGAGCGCGGGCCGAACCACCCGCGATTCGCCATCCAGTATCACCGCGCCATGCATCTGCCCGGTGAGGCCGAGCGCAGCAATGGAATCCGCCGAAACTTCCTGCAGCGCTTTGCGAATGGCCAGGCACGCTGCGCGCCACCAGTCTTCCGGATCCTGCTCGGCCCAGCCCGCATGCGGCGAGGCAAAGGGGGCGTGCGTCTCGTCGCCGCTGGCAACGACACGTCCGGCCTCGTCGATGACCACGGCCCGCGTGCCGCTGGTCCCCACGTCGATGCCCAGCAGGTGGATGGCGCAGCCTCCTATTTCGCAACGCTCTGCAACCGCACCGGCGTCGCATCGCGGATCTTCATCCGAAGCGCGCCACCCGGCATGATCTCCGCCACAGTGAGGTTGGCGCAGTTGTCCACGATCCAATCGGGCCCGGCTTCCCGCAGCACTTCTTCCGTCATGGTGGTGCGCAGCGCCAGCACGCGACAACCCGCAGCCTTTCCCGCTCGAATCCCCGCCGGCGAATCCTCGAGTACGAGACAATCAGCCGGCGCGATGCCCAGGATTGCCGCTCCCTTGAGAAACGGCTCGGGATCGGGCTTTCCGCGCACGATGTCGCTGCCGGTCACCACGTATTTCGGCCAGGGCAGCCCTCCCGCGCGCAGACGAACCTTGGCCAGCGGTCCCGTGGACGAGGTCACCAGCGCCCAGCGCTCCTGCGGCAGCGCCGCCAGCAACTCCCGCGCGCCCGCGCACGCCACCACTCCCTCCAGGTCTTCGATCTCGCGCCGTTCGACGATGCGGTTCTCCGCCTCGTGGTCCGCATGGGGCAGCAGTTCGCGGATGGTGGTGAGACTCGGTCGTCCCTGCGCGATGTGCGCCACATGATCGGGATCGAAGCCATGCTCCTGCGCCCATCCCTTCCACACGCGAGCCACGGCCGCGGTCGAATCCAGCAGCACGCCGTCCATGTCGAACAGGATGGCCTGGCAGTGCAGGAAGATTTCGCGCCGGAGAGTGTTCATGCGTTCCTGGGCGACACTTTCCAGTACACCGCGTACTGTTCGTGCAGGATCGCCGCCATCGGGACCAGCGTGATCGGCTGCGCCTGGCCGACGCCGCGAAACACCAGCGGCTCCTTGTCCGGCTCGACCCAGCTGTGCGGGTCATGCACGTCGGCGGTAACCGCAGGCGCGGGCGCCGGCTTGTCCTTGCGCTCGTAATCGGAGTCGTACCAGCGCTCGCGCGGCGCCTCGCCGAATTTCCCCGCCAGCACCAGCGGGCCGTACATTACCGCCTGCACGCTCTCGTCGTCCGGCATCGGCGACAGGTGCAGTTCCATCGGCAGGCTCAACTCCACCACGTCGCCGTTTTTCCACGGTCCATTCAAGGTGAGGTAGCTGCTGGGACTGCTGAACACCGGCAGCGTGCGCCCGTTCACCTTCACCTGCCCGCTGCGCGCCCAGTACGGAATGCGCAGGCGCAGCGCCACGTCCACCGGCGCGTCGCTCACGACCGTCAGCTTCGTTCCCTGTTGCCGTGGAAAGTCGGTCTCCTGCCGGAGGCGGAACTTCTTCTCCGGCCAGTCCAACTCCGACGCGACAAACAGGTTCACGAACACCGAATGGTCGTCATGAAAGTAGATGGAGTCGTTGAACTTTCCGAACTCCTCCACGCCTGTGCCATTGCAGCACCAGAACGAATCGTAGGGCTTGCCGAAGATCTTCCAGTATCCGGCGGCGAGCGGGTAGTAGTACATGGTGGTGCCGGTGGCGGGATCCATCGTGCCCAGGCGATGATTGAACACCAGCCGCTCGTAATAATCCATGTAGCGCGCCTGCGGCGACCAGCCAAACAGGTGGCGCGTCAGCTTCATCATGTTGTAGGCGCAGCAATCCTCCGCCGTAGTTGCGCTCAGCGCGGTGGAGAGCTTGCCCGGATCGGTGTCCCAGCCTTCGCCGTTGCTGGTGCCGCCGTTGGCGTAGGAGCGCTCGCTCACCACTTCGTCCCAGAAATACCGGGCGATGTTGCGATAGCGGACATCACCGCTCATCTCGTAGATGCGCGCCGCCGCAATCACCTGCGGGATGTGCGTGTTGACGTGCAACCCGCGCAGCTCGTCGCGATGCTCGGCCAGCGGATCGAAGAAAGCCTTCTTGTCGAATCGCCTCGCCACCGTAAGATAGTGATGGTTGCCGGTTACGGCGTACAGGTTCGCCAGCACCTCGCCCATTCCGCCGTACTCGGTCCCCAGCACCCGCTGCATGTGCTCGTAGCTGAGCGGGCCGGTGTACCCGTCGACCCACGCCGCCATCTGCTGCACCGTTTCCAGCGCCTGCTGGTTGCCCGCATGGGTGTACATGTCGAGGTGGCCCGCCATGATCTTATGGATGGTGTAGAACGGCGCCCACACCTTCTGCCGCTCGCGCAAACGATCGAAGGACTCGTCCGGAAACGCGCTGAGATA
>DASUBK010000354.1:0-3553 GCA_035763305.1 Terriglobales bacterium
GCCGGGCGTGAATTCCGCCCGGCGGGATGCTCGATTGCCGGTCGAGGTCGACCGGCCTCCAAACCATGGGGGATTATTCGCCAGCAGCCGCGGGCTGGAGCGTGAGGATGGTCTGCCGCGTGCTCGCCCAGACCGCCTGCGCCGGCTTGCGCAGTTCCTTGCGAAGCAGGGCGCGGGCGCGATGCAGGCGCACCTTGACGTTCGATTCGCTGATGCGCAGATGCTGCGCCGTGGCCGCGGTATCGCTGTCGTGCAGTTCGCGGACGACCAGCACCGCACGATACTTTTCCGGCAGCGACTTCATGGCCAGGGCCACCCGTGTGGCCTCCTCGCGGGCTGTCACCGTCTGCTCCGGACCGGCGCTGTGGGCGGCCAGGTTCTGGAACACCGCGTCCTCCGGCTCGACCGAGACCTGGCGGGCGCGCTGCGCCGAACGCAGCCAGGCAAAGCGCACCGCGATGCGCGACAGCCAGGTAGAAAATTTCGAGCGGCCCTCAAACTGCCGCAGGTGGCGGTAAGCGCTCAGGTACGTGTCCTGCACCACGTCCTCGGCTTCCATGGAATCCCGCAGCACTGAGACGGCGATCCGGTGCAAGCGGGCCGAGTGGCGCCGCACCAGGATCTCGAAGTGCTGTTCTTCACCACTAAGAATGCGGGTAACAATTTCCTCATCGGTCCACGTCGTCGGGTTGCACAGTTGGCTGTCCACATCGCCTCCGTTGTTGTTGATGTGGCTAAGGTAGAGGCGCGTGGAAAGCCGGTTGTCAGGGATTTGTCAACAATTTGCAAAAAGAACCGCAGGCGAGGGCGCCTGCGGCTACGTGCTCTGGAACACGGCTGAGGGCTGCGGCTCGGCGGCCACTACGGGCAGGGTGATGACGAAGATCGTGCCCCCGCCGGCGTTGTCGTGGACCGCGATCTCACCGCCGTGGTCGGCGACGATTTTCTGCACCACGGTAAGGCCCAGGCCGGTGCCGTACTCCTTGCCGTGGCTGACGAAGGGCTCGAAGATGCGGCTGCGCAACTCGGCGGGGATGCCGCGGCCGCGGTCGGCCACGGAGATGCGCAAGCACTCTCCCGCGCGCTCCAGGCGGAGTTCGACATGTGGCTGGGCCGGGACGGAGGCCTCGCAGGCGTTCAGCAGCAGGTTCTGCAGCAGGCGCTGCAGGCGCACGGCATCGAAGGCGCCCTCGCACGCGCCCGACTCGCTCACCTGGATGTCGGCATGCTGGAATTCCAGGTGCCCGCGCACTGTCTGCACCGCGCGCTCCACCACCTCGGGCACGCGCGTGTGGGTGCGCCGCAGCGACTCCCGGGTGCGGCTGAACTCGACCAGGGAGTCGATCAGGTCCGTCATCTGCTCCACCGCGGTGCGAATCTCGTCATAGAGTTCCTGGCGATCGGTATCGCGCCCGCCCTCCGAGAGGAACTCGCTGTTGGCGACCACGGCGGCAAGGTGATGGCGCATGTCGTGCGAGATGGAACTGGCCATCTGCCCGATGGTCGCCAGCCGCTCCGCCTCGAGCAATTGCCGTTGCGTCTGTTGCAGGCTGCCGCGCATGCGTCCGAAGGCCGAGGTCAGCTCCGCCACCTCGTCGCTGCCGTGCTCCACCAGCGGATAGTCGAAATCTCCTTTGCCCAGCGCGCGTACGCCGCGCACCAGCAGGTCCAGCGGCTTGGTGAAGGTGCGCGAGATCAGGAACACCAGCAGGCTGCCGGCGATCACCGCGACACAGCCGAGCAGCAGCAACAATTGATCGAGGCGGCGCAGGATGGCGGTCGCCTGATCGAACGATTTGAGAATGATGAGGCGGACCGGGGCGGCGCCGCTCGACAGGTCCACCGACTCGGCCAGGAATCGTTCGCTGCCCAGTTGCATTTCTCCGGAGGGCGTTCCCAGCTTCGAGGCCAGTTCCTGCTCCTGGGCGGAGGTCAGCGTGGAACGCACGACGGAGTTGCCGTAACAGAACGCCACCTGGCTGGCCGCCACCTGGCTGACGTCGTGCGCCACTTCGCTGTCGATTTCGTATCCGGCGGCGACGAAGCCCAGAAGGCGGTCCGAAGGCGTGCCGAAATAAATGGGCTGGATCGAGATCTCGTAGAGGCGATCGCCAATGCGCCACCAGTGCAGGCTGGTGGCCAGCGAGGCTCGCACCGCGCTCTGCACCGCGGCGTCATCGGCCGCCGAGCCCCTTCGCGAGTGGATGGCCATGACCTCGCCGTCGGGCGAGGCCAGCGCCATGATGTCGGTCTCCGCCAGTTGCCAGACGTCGGTCGAGGCATCCTGGATGGTGGCAGGATCGCCCGAGGTCATAAGCGCGCGCACCACCGGCAGGTCGGCCATCAGACGCGTGGTTGCGGCCACGTTCTGCTCGCGCAGCGTCTGCGAGCGGCGAAAGGTGACGGCGGAGTTGTGCAGGTCCTGGAGAATTTGCCCGCGCACCTGGCCTTCGACGGTGCGGCGCACCAAGAGCAGGCTGGTGGCGGTGAGCGCGGTGCTTACCACCACCATCGACAGCAAGAACTTGGTGCGCAGGCGAAGACGCATGACGAAACAGTTTCAGTTTCAGTTTCAGTTCCAGTTTCAGTTTCAAGCGCGGTGAGAAGAACGAGCGCTGAAATGAAACTTCTTTACGGAACGAACTTGTAGCCCAGGCCATGCAGGGTCAGGAAATGCACCGGGTTGGCCGGATCGTTCTCCAGCTTCTGCCGCAGCTTCAGGATATGCGTGTCCACGGTGCGCGTGGTGGGAAACGACTGGTATCCCCACACTTCGTTCAGCAATTCTTCGCGCGAAATCACGCGGTCGGCGTTCTGCATCAGGAAGCGGAGCATTTTGAATTCCTGCGCGGTCAGCGGAACGGGGGCGCCGGCGCGGGCCACCTCCATGCCGGTGAAGTCCACGGTCACATCGCCAAAACTGCTGACCTCGCGCGAGGGAGCGCGCGCCGCGCGGCGCAGGGCGGCGCGCACGCGGGCCAGCAGTTCCTTGGGGCTGAAGGGCTTGGTGACGTAATCGTCGGCGCCGATCTCCAGCAGCGCGACCTTATCGATGACATCGGTGGAGGCGCTGAGCACGATGACCGGCAGCGAGGGCGAAATCTGCTTGATTTCCCGGCAGACATCGCGCCCGGAAAGGCCGGGCAGGCGCAAATCCAGCACCACCACCGAAGGGTTGATCACGCGCAGAGCCTGCAGGCCGGCACGGCCGTCGGCGTAGGCCTCCACGCGGTATCCCTCGGGCTCGAAGAGGCGGCGCAGGGTGCGGTGCACGCGCGAGTCATCCTCGATGACGAGGATTCGCTCCAACGCGGCCTTGGCGGGTGCTGCGGGCATTCGCGAGCCACTCTCGGGTGGGGTCGCACTAGCTTTATCAGAAGAAGACGTCATCGGAAAGAACAATCCCCTAGGCCCTGACAGCGGCGCGTGCCGCAGGGCCGCGGAATATCTCGCTGACCTTGCGGATCAGCTGCTCGGGTGTGAACGGCTTCAGCAGCAGCGGCAACTCGCTGTCCTCCACTTCCTGCACCCGCTCGGTGTAGCCGGACATCAG
>DASUBK010000355.1:0-10558 GCA_035763305.1 Terriglobales bacterium
CTATGTTCCCTCGCTCCAGCTGGCCAGGTACTCCTCCTGCTCCGGCGTGAGCTTGTCGATCTTGATGCCCATGGACTCCAGCTTGAGCCGGGCCACGCGCTTGTCGAGTTCCACCGGAACCGAGTAGACCTTCTTCTCCAGGGTCTTGTGGTTTTTCACCATGAACTCGACGGAGAGCGCCTGGTCGGCGAAGCTCATATCCATCACCGACGCGGGGTGCCCTTCGGCGCTAGCCAGGTTGATGAGGCGGCCTTCGCCCAGCAGGTTGATCTTGCGCCCATCCTTCAGCGAGAACTCCTCGACGAAGGTGCGGGTAGTGCGCTTGGAGGACGACATCTTTTCCAGCGCCGGGATGTCGAGCTCGACGTTGAAGTGGCCGGAGTTGCTGATAATGGCTCCGTCCTTCATGTGCTCGAAATGCTCGCCACGGATGACGTTCTTGTTGCCGGTCACGGTGCAGAACACGTCGCCGAGCTTGGCCGCTTCCGCCATCGACATGACGCGGAAGCCGTCCATCACCGCCTCCAGGGCCTTGGTGGGATCGATCTCGGTGATGATGACCTCGGCGCCCAGGCCGCGAGCGCGCATGGCCAGGCCGCGTCCGCACCAGCCGTAGCCGGCGACCACGAACTTGCTGCCTGCGAGCAGGAAGTTGGTGGCGCGCACGATGCCGTCGATGGTCGACTGCCCGGTGCCGTAGCGGTTGTCGAACAGGTGCTTGGTATCGGCGTCGTTGACCGCGATGATGGGGTACTTGAGGACGCCGTCCTTGGCCATGGCGCGCAGGCGGATGACGCCGGTGGTGGTCTCCTCGGTGCCGCCGATGATGCCTTCGAGCACGTCGGTGCGCTTGGTCAGGGCCAGGCTGACCAGGTCGGCGCCGTCGTCCATGGTGATCTGCGGCTTGTGATCGAGCGCCGAGTTGATGTGCGCGTAGTAGGTGTCGTTGTCCTCGCCCTTGATGGCGAACACCGGGATGCCGTAATCGCGCACCAGGCACGCCGCCACGTCGTCCTGGGTGGACAGCGGGTTGGAAGCGCACAGGGCCACGTCCGCGCCGCCGTCGCGCAGGGTGATCATCAGGTTGGCGGTCTCGGCGGTCACGTGCAGGCAGGCCGACACGCGCACGCCTTTCAGCGGCTGGTTCTTGATGAATTCCTTGCGGATGATCTGCAGCACCTTCATCGACTGGTTGGCCCAGTCAATGCGCTTCTTGCCCAGATCCGCCAGTTCCATGCTCTTCACGTCGCAAGCGACGGTGGTAGTCGAAGTGGTAGCCATAATCTCCTTAATTCAAGGTTTCGGAGGTTTCGGATGTTTCGAAGGTTTCAGGGAAAATCCGAAACCTCCGCAACCTTTGAAACCTTCTTAATGCTTTGCCGCCTGAGCTGTGGCCTCCGACTTGGCGGCGGCCTGGTCCTTCAGTGCGGACGCCTTGTCGGTTGCTTCCCAGGTGAAGTCGCGGTCGTTGCGGCCGAAGTGGCCGTAGGCCGCGGTTTTGCGGTAAATGGGGCGGCGCAGCTTGAGCGACTCGATGATGCCGCGCGGCGTCAGCTCGAAGTTCTTGCGCACCAGGTCCTGCAGCTTCTCGTTGCTGACCTTGCCGGTGCCGAAGGTCTCGACCAGCACGCTGACCGGCTCGGCCACGCCGATGGCGTAAGCGAGCTGGACTTCGCAGCGCTCGGCCAAGCCGGCGGCCACGATGTTCTTGGCAATGTAGCGCGCCATGTAGGCGGCCGAGCGGTCCACCTTGGTCGGATCCTTGCCGCTGAAGGCGCCGCCGCCGTGCCGGCCCATGCCGCCGTAGGTGTCGACGATGATCTTGCGCCCGGTCAAGCCGGTGTCGCCCATGGGACCGCCGATCACGAAGCGTCCCGTGGGATTGATGTGGTACTTGGTGTCGGCGTCGAGCAGGTTGGCGGGGATGGTGGTCTGGATGACGTGCTTCAGGATGTCGGAGCGCAGTTCCTGGGTGGTGACCGTCTCGGCGTGCTGGGTGGAGATGACCACCGCGTCTACGCGCACCGGTTTCATATTGGCGTCGTATTCGACCGTAACCTGCGATTTGCCGTCGGGCCGCAGGTAGGGCAGGGTGCCGTTCTTGCGGACTTCGGAGAGCTTGAGGCAGAGCTTGTGGGCGAGGGAGATGGCGGTGGGCATCAGTTCGGGGGTTTCGTTGGTGGCGAAACCGAACATCATGCCCTGGTCTCCGGCACCGCCGGTGTCCACACCCATGGCGATGTCGCCGGACTGCTTGTTGATGCTGGAAATCACGGCGCAGGTGTTGGAATCAAACCCATAGAGCGCGTTGTCGTAGCCGATGGAGGCGATCACGCCGCGCACCAGCGTCTGGAAATCCACGTAGGCCTTGGTGGTGATTTCGCCGGCGATGACGACCAGGCCGGTGGCGGTCAGGGTCTCGCAGGCGACGCGACTGTAGGCATCCTGCTCCAGGCAGGCGTCCAGAATGGAGTCGGAAATCTGGTCGGCAATCTTGTCCGGGTGGCCTTCGGTTACCGACTCCGAAGTAAACAGAAAACGGTTTTTCGACGACAAAGCAATCTCCTCCTGCTGCGTGAGCACTGCGGGGAAAGGACAGTCGCGGGACGCGAAAGTTTGACCTACGGGTGCTCTGAAAAAGGTAACAAACAAAGGCCCCCAGCGGCAATGAAATTCCCCGCCGCGGCGTGCCTTATGGTACCGGGCAAAATGCGCCCGAAGCGCGAAAAATCAGGGGTTTGGCGTAATTCAACGCTGAGTGGCCGTTAGTGGCACGCGAGTGGCGACTACTGCTGCAGGCCGCTGGGCGTGAAGGTCACGGTACGCGACTGGCCCGGGTCTCCCAAGGGCGCCATGGTCTTGCCGTTATGCGAGATTTCCACCCCGCCGGCGTTGCCGATCTTGAGCACCACGCGGTCGCGGGCGCGCACCGATTTTTCCGTCGCCGCCTTCAGGGTGCCGCTCATGACTTCCTTGCCGTCGGCCACGATGGACATCCAGGAATCTTCCCGGGCGCGAATCAGCAACTCGAAACTGGGACCCTGCGCGGCGTCGGCGCCGGTCGTGCTGTTGGCCGCGGGCTTAACGCTCGGCGCGGGCGGCGGGAGTTTGAGAGCGCTCCTGGCGTCCGGCTTTGCGGGGGAGGTTGCGGGGGTCGCCGCCGGGGTTGGCAGGGTTGTGGCTACGGGCGGTTGAGCGGCGGGCGGCGGCGATGCAACACGCGTTTCGGACGGCGCCGGCTCGCTATTGGCGCGGCTGCGCAGGAAGTACTCCCAGCCTCCGATTCCGGCGGCGACGATGAGCAACAACGCCAGCACCGCCACAACCAGGGCAGAGGAGCCGCTGTCGGATTTCCCCTCGGCCTCGGCGGCCGCTTCCTTGGCCGCGGCCACGGCTTTCAGCGTGTCGACCGACTTCTCTTCCCCTTCGTCCCGGCTTTCTCCGATGGCGGCCATGTAATCGGAGACCGCCTGCTCTTCGTCGATGCCGAGATACTTGGCGTAGGCGCGGACGAATCCCTTGTTGAAAATGCCGCCGGGAAGCTTGTCGAAATCCTCGGTCTCGAGGGCGTGCAGCGAGCGGGTGCCGATCTTGGTGGCCTCTGCGATCTCGTCCAGCGAGATGCCGCGCATCTCGCGTTCGCGTTGCAGTCGTCCACCGAATGAGCCCACCGCCTGCCCCCTTGCGTCCTGTGGCGGACGCGCTTCTGCCTATGGAAATATGGGCGTCATCATAGGTTTGGCCGTAAACAGGTGTCAAAGGGAAAGCTACCTGAGGGGCACCGAGACGGTAATCACGCGAGAAACTAAGGCGTAGCACTGCCTTGTTCTGCCTTATTTAACAGCTATAATGGCCGCCATCCCCGTCAAGGGAAGGCTATGACCGAGGCCGCCGGCACGGAGCGTAAACGGCAAATCCACGAATTGAGGATCTTCCACGAAGTCGCCAAGGCGCTGACTTCGTCGCTGAACCTCGACTCGATTCTCCAGACCATCATGGAGAAGGTCGCCGAATACTTCCGCCCGGACACCTGGTCGCTGCTGATGGTGGATGAGGACGCCGACGAGCTCTACTTCGCCATCGCCGTCGGCGATGCCGCCGACGCGCTCAAGAGCGTGCGCCTCAAGGTGGGCGAGGGCATCGCCGGATGGGTCGCCAAGCACGGCGAGTCGCTCATCGTTCCCGACGTCTACACCGATCCCCGCTTCGCCAAGCGCATTGACGAGATGACGAAGTGGAAGACGCGCTCCATCATCTGCATCCCGCTGAAGTCGAAGCACCGCGTGCTGGGCGTAATCCAGCTGATCAACGTGCCCATGACCGGCTTCGGCGAAGACGAGATGTTCTTCCTGCAGGCCATCTGCGACTACGCCGCCATTGCCATCGATAATGCCCGCGCCGTGGAACGCATCCAGGAACTGACCATCACCGACGATTGCACCGGCCTGTACAACGCGCGCCACCTGTACAAGACGCTGGAGTCGGAGGTCTACCGCTCGGCGCGCTTCGGCTACGAGTTCACGGTGCTGTTCATCGACCTCGATCACTTCAAGCAGGTCAACGACACCCACGGGCACCTGATCGGCAGCAAGCTGCTGGCGGAGATCGGCTACGCCATCAAGTCGCACCTGCGGTTGATCGACTACGCCTTCCGCTACGGCGGCGACGAATTCGTGATCCTGCTGCCGCAGACCAGCAAGGACTCGGCGCTCATCGTGGCCAAGCGCCTGCTGGAAAATTTCCGCAAGAACACCTACCTCAACGACGAAGGGCTGCACCTCAACGTGCGCGCCAGCTTCGGCATGGCGTCGTATCCCGAGGATGCCAAGAGCGCGCACGAGATCATCCGCCAGGCCGACGAGATGATGTACCTGGTGAAGAACTCCACCCGCGACAACATCGCCATCGCCCAGCAGGGAATGCTTTCGTAATCGCGTAGGTGCAGGCGCAAGCTTGCGTAGGTGCAGGCGCCCTCGCCTGCATGGCCGAGCGCAGCTCGGCAGCTGCATCGCCGGCGCGACGCCGAACAGGCGGGGCGGCTGTTCCTACATGTTCTATTCGACTCGCATCGCCGCCATCGGGTCCACGCGCACGCTGCGCAGCGCCGGCGCCAGGCTCGCTCCGGCGGCGACCGCGACCAGCCCCAACGCCACGCTTCCGTAGGTCAGGGGATCGAGCAGGCCGACGCCGTTGAGCATGCTGCGCAGTGCCAGCGAGAGCGCGAAGGCGAACACCGCTCCGGCGGCGATGCCGGCGGCGGCCAGCACCACACCCTGGCCGACGATCAAGCGCAGGATGTCGGCCGGTCGCGCTCCCACGGCGATGCGCACGCCCATCTCATGCGTGCGCTGCGCCGCGGAGTAGGAGATGACGCCGTAAATTCCCAGCGTCGCCAGCAACAGCCCGAGCGCGCCCAGCGAGCCCAGCAGCCAGGCCGCGATCTGCGCCGGGATCAGCGAATAGGCGACGTCCTCGCGCATGGTGGCGATGTCCGGCACCAGGCGTGAATCCACCGACGCGATCACCTGCTTCATGGTTCCGCGGAAGGCGCTGGGATCGCCGCGCACGCGCGCATGCAACACCACTTCGTGCTCGCTGCCCTGGTCCAGCGGGAAGTACACGATGCCGCGCGCATCTTCGCCGGCGGTGCGGTACTTGGTGTCGGCCACCACGCCCACCACCTCGCGCCAGGGCGACGGATGCCCCGGCATGGCGAACTGCCGCACCCGCTGCCCGATCGGGTTCTGCTTGCCGAACGCCTGCCGCGCGAAGGTCTGGTTGACGATCGCCACCTTCGGCGCCGTGGCATCGTCGCGGTCGGTAAATTCGCGTCCCGCCAGCAGTGGGATCGAGAGCGTATGAAAGTAATCCGAACCTACAAGATTGAAGGAAGTCTGCAGGCCGCGCGAGTTGGCGGGCATCGCGGGCGTGAACATCGGGCCGTCCATGGAGTTCATGGTCAGCGGAATCACCACCGCGTCGCTGGCCGCCTCGACGCCGGGCGTCAGCCGCAAGCGCGACAGCAACTCGCGCCGCAGTTGCGCGCTCTGCGCCTGCGAGTAGCCGGCGGCCTGGGGATCGATGGTCGCGGTAATGCCGTGGTCCACGTCGAAACCGGGATTGGTGAAGCGAGAATTGCGCAGGCTGCGCAGAAACAGTCCCGCGCATACCAGCAACACCAGCGACGCCGCTACCTGGCCGACAATCAGGAGATTGCGGAAGCTGACGCGCTTGCTCCGCCCGTCGCCGGCCGCGCCTTCCTTGATCAACGCGGCGATGTTGGGCCGCGCCAGATGCCACGCCGGCGCCATGCCGAACAGCAACCCGGTCAGCACCGACAGCACCGCCGTATAGCTCAGAACTCGCCAGTCGAGCGCGAAGCGGAATTCGATGGGCGCGGGCACCGGCGGCCGCCAGCCGTGGGTAAGGCTGAGAAGCCACGCCGCCAGCAGGCAGGCAGCGCCGCCGCCTAGAATGCCGAGCAGCACGCTTTCGGTCAGGAACTGCTGCGCCAGGCGGCCGCGACGGGCGCCCAGCGCGGCGCGAATCGCCACCTCTTTCTTGCGGTCCCAGGCGCGCGCCAGCAGCAGGTTGGCAAGATTGGCGCAGGCGATCAGCAGCACGATGCCGACGAGCAGCGTGAGCACGCCGAGGAAGAGGAAGACCACGGGGGCGAAGCTGATGCCCTCGAAGGCGCCCAGTCCGTCGAGGCCGGTCACGCGGACGTCGCTCAACCCGGCGTTCTCCCGCGGAAAGCGCTGTTCGAGTTGCCTGGCGAAGGTGCTCAACGCCGCCTGCGCCTGGCCCCGAGTCGCTCCCGGCTTCAGGCGGGCGAAGCTCTCGACGATGGTGCGGTCGCGGTCCTGCAAGGCGCTGCTGTCCGCCACTAGCGTCGGGTACGTCACCATCGGCAGATAGATGTCAGGCGACAGCGCGAAGGCGTAGGTGCCGGTGAACTCCTCGGGCGCTACGCCCACCACGGTGAAGGTATGACCGTTGAGGAGCAAGGTGCTGCCCAGCACGTCGGCGCGCCCGCCCAGTTGCCGCTGCCAAAAGCCATGACTGACGACGGCGACCGCGGTCGCAGCCGGATCGCTCTCCACCTCCGGCCCGAAGTAGCGTCCCATCTCCGGGCTGGCGCCCAGGACGGAGAAGTAATTGCCGCTGACCATCTCGCCGTAAACGCGCTCCGCCTGGCCGCCGGCGCCAAGATTGAGCACCTGGTTGCGATTGCCGGCCAGATCCACCATCACGTTGCTGTGGCGGGCGAAGTCGCGGAAGTCGAGGAAGTTGGCGTAGGAGGTGTGGCTGCCGCGAATGTAGGCGCGCACCAGTTGCTGCGATTGCGGCACCGGCAGGCGGCGCAGCAGGAGCGTGTTGACCAGGCTGAAAATGGCGGTGTTGGCGCCGATGCCCACCGCCAAGGTGGCGATGGCGATGGCGGTAAACGCGGGAGCGCGCAGCAGCACGCGCAGGCTGTAGCGGACGTCCTTGAGCAGATGATCCAAGGCACACCTCACCCGACGACAAATTACAGTACGCAGCGATTAGCTTGGCGGTTCCCGAGGAGTGGGCAGCGGTCACTCGCTAGTGGTCAGTGGTCAGTGGTCAGTGGCCAGTGGCCAGTGGGTCAGTGGGTCAGTGGCTAGTGGCCAGTTAGAACCTGTCCACTGTTCACTTCTGCTTGTGCGGCTTTTTCAGCACCGGGACGGCGTCGGTGCCGGTCTTGTTCTGCTGCACCGGCGCGGGGTGCCAGGCGGTGTCATTCTGCGGCGCGGCGGGGTTGACGCCGAAATCCCAGACGTACAGGTTCACGTCCTTGCCCAGCATCTCTACCAGCGCGTACTCGCCGGGCTCCAGCGGTTGCTGCGGCTCCACCTTCACCCAGTCGCCCTCGAAGGGCGTGGCGCGCGTGGGCACGTAGTTGGCCTTCTGCGACACCTTGCCGTAGATGGCCACCTCGATGTTGCCGACCACGCGGGCGTTCTTCGCCGGCTCCATGCGCACGATGCGAAAGTGCTCGGAGGCATCCACCGCGGAGGGCCCGGTCTGGGCATCGTCGTCCTGATTGATATCGACGAAGATGACCGGATCGGGCACGTGCGACTGTACTCGCGCGTGCGCGCCCTTGACCGTGATGCTCTGCTTCGCCTTGGCCAGGGGGTTGATGGCGGCGCGCAGGATGTTGCGCCCGGTGTTCTTGTTGATCTCGCCGCCGTTCTGCACCAGTTCGACCAGTTGCGGCTGGTCGCGCCAGGTGTCCATCAGCCAGATGCCGCCGGAGTCCGGCAGGCGCAGGCCGGGGGCGACGTGCGGCGACTTGGCCTCCTCCTGCGCCTCCTCCTGCTTCTCTTCCGCGCTCAGCTCCTTCTTGTTCTCTTCCTGGTTGGAGGCCTGCTCCTGCTCGTACTTGCGCGAGGCGTCCCAATCGATCATCTGGTTGGGAATGTCCTCCCACTCGTAGCGCTCGGCGCTCATGTAGTGCACGCGGTCGCCGATCAGCTCGCACTTGTTGGCCGGCTGATAGGAGCCGTCCTTCAGGACAAGGCGGTGCACCGGCGCGTCCGGGTTGGCGAAGGGGCATGGCTTGGAGGCAGGCTCGGCGGGGACGGCAGCGGGCGTCCTGGCCGGCGGCTTGCGGGTCTTCTTCTGGGCCGTGGATGAACCCAGCAGCAAGGCTGCGGCAAGGAGGGTCAGCGTGGCATGGCGGATTGGCGAGGTAAAAGATCCCATACAGCTCTGCTTCTATTATCGCGCTGAAACCCGGCCTTGTGTGGCACAGGCTATGTGGCACACAGACCCGTGCCACACAGACCCGTGCCACACAATGTACGTAAACCCTGAGGGGACGGGTTTTCCTCTACTGCTGCACCGCTTTTAGTGCACTTCCCCCGGTTTCTTTCCATCCCCACTTTCAGGCATAATAGGTCGTGCACCCCTTCCCAAGGTTCACACTCAGCCGCAAGAAAACCAAGAGGTGTCCATGTCGGCAAAGTACATCTTTGTGACCGGCGGTGTGGTGTCGTCGCTGGGCAAGGGCCTGGCGGCGGCTTCGATCGGCTGTCTGCTGGAGAGCCGCGGGCTGAAGGTCAACCTGCAGAAGATGGATCCCTATCTCAACGTGGATCCGGGCACCATGTCGCCCTTCCAGCACGGCGAGGTTTTCGTCACCGACGACGGCGCTGAGACCGATCTCGACCTCGGCCACTACGAGCGCTTCACCCACGCCAAGCTCACGCGCGACAACAACTGGACCACCGGGCGCATTTACGAGCAGATCATCGCCAAGGAACGGCGGGGCGATTATCTCGGCAAGACCGTGCAGGTGATTCCTCACGTCACCAACGAAATCAAGGCGGCGATGAAGAAGGTGTCGCAGGACGTGGACGTGGCCATCGTGGAGATCGGCGGCACCGTGGGCGACATCGAGTCGCTGCCGTTCATCGAGGCCATCCGCCAGATGCGCCAGGAACTGGGGCGCGAGAACACGCTATTCGTGCACGTCACGCTGGTGCCCTACATCGGCGCCGCCGGCGAATTGAAGACCAAGCCCACGCAGCACTCGGTCAAGGAACTGCTCAGCGTCGGCATCCAACCCGACATCCTGCTCTGCCGCACCGACCGCTTTCTGTCCAAGGACATCAAGTCGAAGATCGCGCTGTTCTGCAACGTGGAGGAGAACGCGGTCATCACCGCCAAGGACGTGGGCTCGATTTACGAGGTCCCGCTGAACTTCGCGGCGGAGAATGTGGACGGGCTGGCGCTGAAGTACCTGCACGTCGAGGCGGGCGATCGCGACCTGCGCCGCTGGGAAGAACTGGTGCATCGCGTCTACAACCCGAAGGACGAGGTCACGATCGGACTGGTCGGCAAGTACGTCGAGTACGAGGATTCCTACAAGTCGCTGAAGGAAGCGCTGGTGCACGGCTCGCTGGCCCATAACCTGAAGCTGAACCTGCGCTGGATCGAGGCGGAGGGCCTGGAAGTCGAGGGCAAGGAATACGAAGCGCAACTGGAGGAGTTCGACGGCATCCTGGTGCCCGGCGGCTTCGGCAAGCGCGGCATCGCGGGCATGCTGAACGCCATCCGCTACGCGCGCGAGAAGCGAGTTCCCTACTTCGGCATTTGCCTGGGCATGCAGACGGCGTGCATCGAGTTCGCGCGCAACGTCTGCGGCATGGGCGACGCCAATTCCAGCGAGTTCGATCCCGCCACGCCCCACCGCGTCATCTACAAGCTGCGCGAACTGATCGGCGTGGAGGAGTTGGGCGGCACCATGCGACTGGGCGCGTGGGACTGCAAGCTGGAGCCGGGATCGCTGGCGGCCAAGGCGTACGGCAAGACGGACATCAGCGAGCGCCATCGCCACCGCTACGAGTTCAACCGCGAGTACGAGCAGACGCTTTGCGCCGGCGGCCTGCGCATCACCGGCAGCACGCCCGACGCAACCTACGTCGAGATCGTCGAGCTACCCGATCATCCCTACTTCCTGGGCTGCCAGTTCCATCCCGAGTTCAAGAGCAAGCCGCTGGAGCCGCACCCGCTGTTCACCGCTTTC